>CAZSWS010000003.1:7232-81519 GCA_964610765.1 uncultured Parabacteroides sp. | reverse complement strand
CTTTGAAATAGCCTTTTTCACGAGCTAAAGACACTACATCTTCCGAATAGATACAATTCTCTTTATCATTAAAAGGTATTTGTTGGATACGTGCTTGATTAGCATGAGCAGAAATACAATCGTCCGGAATACGGATAGCTACCCAAACAGCTCCTTTTTTACCGGGACCTTTTCCAATCATTTCCATGACCCATGCTTCGTTTTTATCAGCAATTGAAAAAGTTTCGCCACCACTCCGATAGCCATGCTCACGCACCAGGTCAGTCATCACCTGAATGGCCTCACGAGCTGTTTTTGCTCGTTGCAATGTGATATAAATCAGACTTCCGTAGTCCATGATACCTTCGTTGTTTACTAACTCCTCACGACCTCCAAAGGTCGATTCTGTGATAGCCAACTGATGTTCATTCATATTTCCAATCACAGAATAGGTACGACTAACTTGCGGAATCTGACCAATAGGATCGCCACTATCCCATTCAACAATATCAAGCATCGCTCCGGCAGGCCATTCAGCAGCCGGCCAATGATACAACTCTCCATACAGGGTGTGTGAATCAGCCGAATAACTAATCATGACCGAACCATCTACAGAGGCTTTCTTACCCACTAACAATCCGGTACAAGCCTGTGCTCTCGTTCCGAACAAAAAGATAGCACAAGACAGCACTATCACCATACTACAAACTCGCTTCATACGTTACTTTTTATTTTAATAAAATAGATACACATTCGAACAAAATGCCACGAAATGGGAGCTATTAAAGCAAATCACATCCACAACGAAGCAAACGTCGCATACAAAGAAAGACAATCTAAAGCAAAAAGACAAAAGCTTCAGTACTAAAGAAGAGTCTCTTTTTTATAAATATGCATACACCATTTCTATCAGGGTAAAACCGTTACGTCATAGACATAGTCGTTCATGACCACATCCTGCGCTGTCACTTTTTGCCCGTTGATTGTTACATCTTGAATCTGTACCTGATGAATTGCATGTTCAGTATCGTAGCCTAAAAACTCAAAGCCTTTCTCCAGCGGTGTTGGAGAGTTTACGGTAATATCTTTAAAAACAACATTTTCTATATGTCCCCTTTCAGCATCGGTAGTCCAATAGGCTGAGTTAATCCATAACGAAGCAAACTTCACCGATTCCTCAATACGGATATTCTCAAAACGAACATTCTTAATCCACCCGGAATCAGTCTGATAAATTCTTAGCGACCATTCACGCCCGTGGTCACCAATGATGTCGCAATCAGTAAACAATACATCTTCGACCTTTTGTGTAAGTTCTGCCCCAATACTGAGCGCATGCGCCACCTCATTCCACAATACGCATTTACGAACAATAATGCGTCCGGCTTCACCCGTTCCTTTCATTGTTTTCACTACCACCAAATCATCCAGTGTGCGTAAAAAGCAGTTCTCCACCAACACATCCTGACTTGCATTTAGGTCTATTCCATCTGAATTAGCCCGATGACCCAATATTTTCACATTATCAATATGCACATCTTTACAATTCCAAACAGAAAGCGTCCACGTACTTGAATTACGCAAAACGACTCCTTCCACCTTTAGTCCTTCCACATGAGCCACAACCAAAGACCGCCCGTGAGTAGGCACTAATTCTTGATCAATAATTCCTCGTCCACGAAGAGTAATGTTTTTACCATTTAAAGCAAATGTAGAATGGGGATAGGTCTTCATTCCGGAAAACCCGCTAATGCCATGAGGCTCATCCTCTCCGATGACTCCACGCACAATGGCTCCTCCTGCCACATAGACCGTTTGTCCATCCGTTATAGGCAGCGTAGTCACTTCGTGAATGCCTGGTCCGAAATAAATAACATTCGGGTCATCCGCATCAGGCACATCTTTCTCTTCCGGGTTTACAAACACATGTAATGAGCGGATATGCTCACCATCCACTTCAACCGTTACGTGTTGCGGTTTATCTACCGTAAAACTTAATGTATTGCCTTTAATAGTCGGGGTTATCCCTAAGGAAGTAGGCAAAACTTTGACCGAGGTAATTTCTTTTTCGACTGTTACTGTAAGCTTTGCTTCTCCCTCCTTTAGGTCAAACATCGCCATCCCGGCTACATCATAAAATGTATGCGAATGGGGACGGTCGTCCATGGCTTTTTCTCGCTCTATTTTATTTTCATGTCCAATCTTAGCATTATAAACAGGTACTTCCAATCCATTGACAGAGAGTCGATAGGTCTGATTTAAAGGCTCTCCTTCGGGAGCCGGATACACAACGATATGAGAAGAATCAGGCATGCAAGATGCCAAAAAGAAAAGAACAATTAGTAATAGCGAAACAGATAAGGTCTTCATGATGTTCGTATGATATTAGGTTATAACAAGTAAGGATAAAAAACACAAGCCACCCACTGAAGTCAGGGGCGGCTTGTATATGTTAATAAGTAGGTAAAAATTAATCTTCTACATCAGGCGCATAAAAATCGATAAAGCACAAACCTGCTAAAGCTGTTCCATAGCGCTTTTCAATCGTGATACCTTCTGTAATAAAATTCAATTCTCCTAAATAATATTTGTTGTACGTTTTTTGATGTAAGTCATTAATTACCCGAATCAAACGAGACTCTAGCTCTTCGATACGATAACGCCCACTCACTTCACAAACTAAACCGCCCACTTTCTCATCAAAGTTTTCGTCTTTATACATCCAAGCATAAACTACGCCTGCAGACACAAACTCGTCTTGATAACCGTGCGAAACTGACATAATCGTTTTAAGCTCAGAGCCAAATGGAGGAAAGTCTATTTCGTCCATACTTACTAAATGAGCCGTTGCCGGAATAACAGATGAATAGACCATGATGTTATAGTCAGCAATACCGGCATCATACAATGCCATGTGGTATGAGCCTGCATGTTTTTCCAAATCAGACTCCCCACTTCCTTTTGTAATAAAAAAGGTGTTTGGAATTAAATTCCCCACTTTTCTCACCATTTGCAATAACGAATTAAAAGATTAGTAAATAACTTAACATGCAAAAATATAAAACTTCTTGATTATTCAGGACATTATGTCAGCTTTTATAACTCCTTTACAATTTCAATAGAATAAAAAACGCTCCCCGGATTTATAAGAATCAGTAACAATCAGGTATCTAATCAGCAATACACAGTAGATTATTAACAGGTTACACAAAAACGACTGTACTATCTCTCTCTATATAATAGGACGGTTTGGGGACGAAGTGTAATTAAAAAAGAGCCATCCTTTGGTATTACTTTCTCCTTAGCTTCAATCAAACAATCTCCTTCGGGCAACAAATCGTCCGCATAGATATATAAATCGAAGACTTTTTTGTCCGACAATTGAGTTAATTTCAAACGTTCTTCCTCCTCACTGCCATTTACAAACACATAGGTCCATTTTCCCTGCGCATCCTCAAAGGCAGTTCCAGTAACAAACTCATGAGCCATTTCTATCGGGTAAACCTTAGAGTCCGGAGTCAAAAAGCGTGTCAAAAGTGTATAGGCATAATATTGGGGACGAACTTCATAATCAGCTTTTATGGTGTTGTATAACATGCTGTCCGGTTTATAAGCCTCTTTGATATATTTCCACATTCCTAGTTGTTGCATCTGTTCATAACTTTCATCCCTTCCATAATATTGGTCTATTAAACTCCAATAGCTCACTCCACTTGCTCCGGCATTCAAAAAATTGAGTACTAAACGACTCATCAAAACACCTCTTTCATATCGATCAATATCTTTTTGTCGGGTAGCACCTACACATTGATTCGAGCCAAATTCACCCACTAAATGTTTCTTACCTGCATCAGCTGCTATACGCACATTATTTCGCTCCCAGGCAACTATTTCACTGTTCGGTGTGTCATATCCAAAAATGTAAGTATGCGAATTTAAAAGGTCGGCTTCATCTCGAAGATGTTCAGCACAATATTCCAAATAAAAGGTCCGAGTATCTGTATTATCAGATAGATTAAAGCGAACTTGCCCTCTCAAACCATCTTTAACAAACCGTTCATGTAGCACTTTCGACATCTTAACATATTCAATCTCATCCAATAAGGGTCCTCCGTCCGGTTCATTCATCGGAGTTATTTCATTCACACATGTATATCCCTTTTCATTCAGCAAGTGATTTACCAATGCTGAAAAGCATTCAGCCCACTCATCATAATCTGTCGGTCCGGTTATCCAAATACCCTTTTTAGACGCATCAGCCATGAAGCAAGTTTTTACATGGCTATAATCCGGGTCAATCAAGTTGACGTATACCGGACAACCCCATAAAACGATACATACATCCATCGCTTCTTTTTGCGCTAAGTCAAGCACCTGATAAAGCGATTGCATCTCAGCCGACTCAAAAGTAAACGCACTCCAGTCAGTCGTATGCGGGTCATCATTGTCATTGATCGGTTCGAACCACTGAGGTAAGACCATCACCCTGATTTTACGTAAGTTCATTTTTTTGACTCGGTCAACAACCCAATGCCAATCAGCCGCCTTTGCGCCATCATTTCTGGTGATGTTTTGAGCAAAAAAATACGGATCTAACTCGGCAGATAACGCTTCCAGTCGATGAGTATTTGCTGGACCAATAACTACATCGGGCATGGTAGGCTCTTTAGGTATAGACTTCTGTGCATTCCCACACGCCACCAAGGTTAACAAACAAATACCAACTAAAAGCCTGTTTATCGGTATACTATTCAGCATAAATCAAAAAAAGTTTTTTTAAGCGCCGGCATAGATTAACATGCCGAGTCCAATAATAAAAAAGATAAACATCCCAAGGTTTAGATAGCCCGATGCTTTGGGAGCATTTTTGAACTCCTTCCATATCAATATTCCCCACAATGCAGAAACCAGCGTAGCTCCTTGCCCTAATCCATAAGATATAGCAGCACCGGCTTTTTCAGAAGCTATCATACTAAATGATTGCCCCAAACACCAGATAACACCTCCCAAAATTCCAACTAAATGAGTTACCGATCGTCCTTTAAAATAATCGCGAATAGAAACCGGTTCCCCTTCGACGGGTTTTTTCATTGCTATGGTATTGAATATAAAGTTACTGGCAAACACACCTAACGCAAAGATGAATACGGCTGTGTATGGTGTCAACTTTCCTGCGGCTGGAGCAGCAAAATTATCTAAATCCATAGAGGCAGCTATAAATCGGTAGAAAAAAGCCATGATAATCCCGGCCGAAACCGATAGTAAAATTCCTTTTGTAGATACCTTCTGAGTACCTACCAATGCTTTTTTATACGCTAAAGCATTCAGCAGGATAGCAATCGCTATCAGTCCAACGCCTAGAAAGATAAACATCGGATCACCTTTGGCAGCCCCAAAATAGTTTATCAATACGCCAAGTACTAAGGCCAGACCTACTCCGACAGGAAAGGCTACCGACAGACCACTTATGGCAATGGCTGCTGACAACAGAATATTTGAAGCATTAAATATAATTCCACCTAAGAAGGCACTTCCGAGGTTCATCCAGTCAGCTTGCGCCAAATCGTCCACAAAACTTCGTCCTTCCGGTCCGATACTACCCAGGGTGAAGGCTGAGATAATAGAAAACAGCAAAACGCCTATCACATAATCCCAATAGAAAAACTCATACCTCCAGGTCTTTGCTGCCAGCTTTTGCGTGTTGCCCCATGAGCCCCAGCAAAGCATCGTAATAAAGCAAAAGAAAATGGCTAACGAATAACTTTGTACTATAAACATGATTGAATTATTTTAAGATTGGTTGGTGTTTCATGTAGTTTTCAATAATAGATGTTACTTCTGCTACGGGCATCTTTTCAATCAATCGCAGATGTTTCCCATTTTCAGAAGAAACCCAATGGTTCGTTCCCTCGTCATCAACAATCTGGACCGTTCCTCTCTCAACGGCATAATAAGGTTCAATGCCTTTTATCGCCACCAAGACCGTCGTCTGGTCCCAACTCATGCGTCCCTCTTTATCTCCTTCTGCCATAGACAGTCGATAGGCATCTTTCACCGGACTATTCTCAACCGGCATTTGTATGACGGATGTTCCGGTCAGAATTTTCTCGCCTATCTCAAATCCACTGAATATAATCTCCGTAGGCCATTGCTCAACTACGACTTTCGAGGCTGGTGCATCTTTGATAACATTAAACTCTTTCCCTTCCGGAAACAGCCCGGCCATCGAAACCAAACGCACCACTTTCTGCTTAACCAGTTCTACTCCACTCAATGGACTATATTCGTCGCCCGACGACTGAAGCAAACCACTAAGATTAGTAAAAAACCCCACGGTACAAATCGTTACGGTTTGATCGTCAGCCTCACTAAGAATCTTACGGTAAACAGCAACTGCATCCGGCGCATCAGCTGTTTTTTTAATCGTATGCGGATAATGTGCCGGTAAGTACTCCGTCCATTTTTCATTGTGCCATGAAGTTAGACTAGGCGCTGTTTCTAATTTAGGAGCACCTATCGGCAAGTTTGGCCTTCCAAAATAAACATTGAGCACCTCAATACAAGGCACCACCATTTCATGTATATTGCAAGAAACTGTGCCCAATATATGCACATATCCACTATCGGCCAATGCATGCATAACAGCCATAGCCCCCACGTCGTCATAATCAGGACCTAAATCTGTGTCCAAGATTAGATTTATCATCGGTCTTTCAACCGCTGTAGTCTTATTTGTCTGGCAACCAATCAGCAGCAAACAAGCTAGAATTAGAAAATAAAAACTGTTTTTCATATGTATCATTATATTATATAGTTAAACCTATTTCATTTCTATAAGGAGCGGAATCTTGTGCTCCATAACGCGTAACAGATATAGAAGCTGCTTTACTTGCAAAGCGGACTGCCTCAGATAGTGTTTGTCCTTCGAGTAAACCACTGCATAAAGCACCGTTAAAGACATCTCCGGCCGCAGTGGTATCTACTGCTTTCACCTTAAAAGCTTCAACCATTTCAAAGGTATCATTGGCATAAATCAATGCACCTGCTGAACCAAGCGTAATAACAACATTCTCAACTCCTAACTGAGCTATTGCCTTTGCTGCTTGCTCCGTTGACTTTCTATCTGTTATCGTAATGCCGGATAACATTTCAGCCTCTGTTTTATTGGGGGTTATTAAATAAAGATGCTTTAAAAGACTTTTAGACAATGCTTGCGCCGGAGCCGGGTTTAGCACGACCTTTTTAGCTTTTTGATGAGCCACACGAGCCACATACTCGACTGTTTCCACAGGTACTTCTAGTTGCATCAACACAATATCACAGCGTTCAATAGCCTCTTCTGCTTTTTCCAAATCAGCAGGTAGCAAATAAGCATTCGCACCTGAAGCAACAACAATGCAGTTTTCAGCATGCTCATCAACTGTTATCAAGGCTACGCCGGAAGGATTATGCAAGTCTGAAAACACATAAGAGGTATCAATTCCTTCATCTTCAAATAGCTGTTGTGACTGATGACCGAAGATGTCATTGCCTGTCTTACATACGAAAGTTACAGCTATCCCCAGACGAGAAGCAGCAACTGCTTGGTTGGCCCCTTTCCCGCCCGGATTCATGAAGAAAGTTCCACCTAGTACGGTTTCTCCGGGCTTAGGCAGGTGACCTGTTCTTATAACTAAATCGGTATTACTACTACCAACTACTAATAATCTTTTTGGAATGATATCTTCGCTATTGTTTTTCATCGTATTTTCTTTTGAGAATCAAGGTTATACTACATGTTACAAATATATTTACAGTTGAACAAACAAACAATCCACAATATAGGTTGTTTTGATAATCCCAAAATCATATCTTTACATAATTATACCAGCTAACCACTGATAATCAAACAACTAATAAAAACAGAATATGCACAAACTGACTCAGTTATTCTTATTAATCAATACCTTATCAAAAGCAGAAAAGCGTCACTTCAAGCTATCTACCAACCTGCAAAATGGCAAGAAGCAGTATCTCTATTTATTTAAAAAGCTGGATGAATGCGAAACAGTTGATATGGCTTATCGGTCTTTCTGCCGAAAGTATGGAAAGAAAAAGGCCGAGACCTCAGCACGCTATCTCTACGACCTGTTATTAGAGACATTGGTCTATCTGAATCGAGAAACACAAGTGCAAAACACCATTTTCCAGCAAATCATGAAAGCCTCTCTTTTATACGACCGGAATTTTATACAAGAAGCACTTCACTCATTAAGCAAGGCTAAAAAACTAGCTATAAAGTTTGAACAAGACATTCTGCTTATGCTGATTCGCCGAACAGAAATCACTTATATCACAGAGGCAGGCTTTGGCGCATTTACTGAAAAAGAATTGGTAGGAAAACAAACTAGACTCATAGAATCTCAAAAGGTGACCCGAAGCACAAATATGCACATTTCTCTCTACTCCACACTTAAATACCGACTAAGTTATATAGACAACATACGTTCCGGAAAGCAAAAAGAGGTCATGAATGACTTGATATTAAGCGAACTAAATCTCGTTTCTAACAACTACTACCAAGGATTTGAATCGCTAAAACTTCACTTACTTTTTCAAGCGACATACTACCTAAATACGGGCAGCTACCAATCAGCGATTCGAAACTACACCGAGCTACTAAGCCTGTTTGACAAATATGAACATCTCAAACAAGATCCTCCCATCTATTATTTCACCACCTTAACCGGTATTATTCAAAGTTTATTGACAGCCGGTCTATATAGTGAAATACCTATTTTCGTCCAGAAGCTGAAAGAACTTCAAAAAGCAGACTACAGCAAAGAGTTCTTATTAAAGGTAAACTGGAACTTATTTTATGCTCAAGCAAACTACCTGCTGCATACCGGCAGACACCAGGAAGCAGAAAAACTTTGTAATGAGTACGACACAGTGCTTATTAAGAAGTCCGCCTCACTCTATAAAGAAAATGAGCTGGATTTATACCTTTGCCTGGTGGTTATCAACCTACATTGCCAGCGTTTAAAAACGGCTCAATCTTACATCAAAAAAATATACAAAGAAAGTAAAGCCTTTCAATTGTATCCCGCATTTCAAACAGCCCGTTTATTAAAATTAATCATTGATGCCGAATTAGGCAATCAGGAGTTGATGGATAGTGATATTCGTTCCATCAAACGTTCATTAAAGAATGAATCACAGGCCTACAAAACAGAAAAAGTACTTTTTAAGTTTCTATCCATGTATCCCATTCCTATGTACGAAAAAACTAGAAACAGACTTTGGAAAAGGCTGGAAAAAGACATCATAAACATACGAGAAGATAAATATGAACGACAACTACTTAACACATTTGACTTTACCCGATGGATTGAAAGCAAGTTGACCGGACTGCCTTTTACTGAAGTAAACCTGTCGGAAAATGAAAACTAGAATTTCTTGATTAAAAACGAAGGAGACAAACGCATATAAATACCAAAGGTGATACTAGTAGCTCCATTAACCACTTGCATGGTTTGGTCAGGCAAGGTCATATCATTGGAAAAACGGTGGATTAAATCAATATCTATCCCAAAAGACACAGCTTGAGAAAGTGTGCGTGAATATTCAGCTCCGACATGTAGCAACTTCGGTTTTTTAAAAGTAGCTCCTTCTTTCGCCGTTGATACAGCTCCGTACAGTGGGTTGCCCATCAAAGAAATAAAATCGTTACTACTCCAATAAGCAGCCTTAAAATTAAAGCCTGCTACTTCAGCACCAAGCCGGGCATAAACGCCGTATCCATTATCAAAAGGCCAAAGCTCGCCGGCTTGTTGATAATACCCGACTAAATCTACTTCAGCAGACAAATTTTTCAATACACCTCGATTCACATTCCACTGTGTACCTAGTCCTATTACTCCGTTCATCAAGGTCTGCACCGACTTGTGAGTCAACGTATCCAACTCTCCTCCCCGATGTTGAGCCAGCGCTTGTATAGGAGCATAAAAATGCCACTCGTCTGTCGGATTATTAAATTTCACACGCGAAGATATACCAAACATAAAGGCTTCCTGATGCACATCATTTTTAAAGATAAAGCTCTCCCAGTTCATCCATGCATCAACATCAAAGTGTTTAGAATGAAACAATACTTGCACTCCGGTCTCCGGATCGGCCATCAAGTTTAGCTCCGGATTATACAAAGGTTCTATCAACCGGTGGGTAGCCCCTCCATAAAGGCTCCCTAAGACAATATTCCATTTATCTGACAACGCTATTTGTCCTCTAAAAAAAGGATTTATCCGAAAACCATGTTGATATTGGTCAGCCTGCCACAAGGCAATATCCTGATAAGCATATGCCGGATATTTTCTAGCTCCCCAATAACGCAAACCATGTATTCCTGCTTCAATCTTCACATTAGGCAACGGATAATAAACAGCCTTTAATTGCGCCCAAAAACCTGGCAACGTATATCCTTTAACCACCTCTCCTTCAAATTCATCATTTTTAAAAAAACTCAGATTGTCAAACTCGACAGACAATTGTTTATTCTTTGTAGAGTCTATTTGGTAGGGAGTAGCATAAACACGCTCATTCATCTGAGCATGTATAGGTATAAAACTCAATAATAAAAAAGAGAATACGGTCAACAGTATTCGGGATATAACAGATACAACTTCTTGCATGATGGTTACTTACTTGATAGCGATGTTCTAAAAGACAAAGATAGAGGTTTTGAGATGTCCGATGGTTTTTTCCTCCATTAAAAGCGACGATTCATAAAAAACAGCGCATAAAAACAGCTAACATGTGATGAATCCTTGCATATAGGCTTGATAAATCGAGTAAAAAATTGTTCTTTTGTAAAACAGAGAGAGGCAAACAAAGCGATCCAAAAAAGAGTATATGAGGAGTCCTGCGCTACAATATCTTTATCTACAAAAACCGATTACTACAGTTATTATTATCTGTATGATATCCGTTTTACCTTGGTTAGGAATGGGTGATTTCTCAACCTCAGAAGAAGCACGTGAAGCCTCGGTTGCAGCGGCTATGCTTGAGACAGGCAACTGGACGTTGCCCGAAGTTTATGCCGGACAGTTTTCTCACAACCCTCCTCTACAACATTGGCTGATTGCCTTATTCTCGCTTCCTAAAGGAGAAGTAACTCCTTTTACTTCAAGGCTGCCTTCAGCTTTGGCCTTTATGACCTTGATTGGGCTGACGCTATCTTTTCTGGGACAGCGCATTCGGTTTCAAAATGCATTCATTACTGTTCTCATACTCATCAGCTGCATCGGTCTGCATTTTACCGCCATGATTGCCGGTGTATATATGCTTTTCACCACTTTTGTCCTAGCTGCCATCTATGAGATGTATAAATGGGAAGAGAAGCAAGACCTGAAAGGTATTCCACCAGCTATCCCTTTATTAATCAGCGGTGCCATCCTAACAAAAGGACTTATTGGTCTACTTCTTCCTATACTCATCTTCAGCATTTACTTGATATTACTCAAAAGGTATGATTTTTTACGCATATTCAAATCGCTGCTTTATATACTTATCACAGCCCTTTTCATTCCTGCCATCTGGTATTTTGCTGCATGGAAACAAGGGGGTGATGCCTTCACACAAATCATTATTGCTGAAAACTATGGCCTAGTATTTAATTACAGTCAAGCAAGACAGTTTATCGAATCTGCCAACCCAAAAGGTGTGGGATATATGCTCACTTCCCTACTGGGTGGTTTTATGCCATGGACTGTGTTGGCTGTTCTATCTCTATTCACACTAAGCTTCAAGCGAAAAAAGAGTAGCAAACACCAAAGAATTAGCGACAGTCGCATGAGCGGATACTTCAGAGAAGAGGAAAAAATACGCCTTTTAGCCATTATCACCATCATAGTTTCACTCATACTTTTTTCTATTCCGGTAAGCAAAAGTGCATCTTTACTGCTGATCACCTATCCATTTATTGCCTTATTCTTAGCGCAATACTTTATTTACCTATCGGCAAACAAAGCCTTTATCACACGCTTATTCGCCGGACTACTCTTTCTATTCACGACCACAGGCATTGTCATTATTATAGCAACCATGACAGGATTTTTAGACCCTGCTTTATTGGTTTCACAATACACCGAAAGTCAAGCCATTATTGAACTGGTTGAAAACATCAAAAACATATCCATCATCCATAAAGGATTTACTATCGTACTGCTAGTCTTTTTGACTATCGCTAGTGCAACTGTATGCTACCAGCTGTTTAAAAAGATAAATATCAAGATTATTTATGCTGCTGTCTTTTTAGCATTTGTTGTTAACGTATTTACGGATAGCGTATTTATTCGGGGTATACGCAAAGGAAGTACTTCTAAACTATTTGCGCGAATGATTAAAAAGGACTATCCTATCCAATCAAACAATATCTATGTAGTGGCCGACAACAATCAATATACGCCCTTATATGGAATGAACTTTTATTTGGATGGGGCTTTGCAAAACTTCCACGAGCAACTGGAGAAAGGATATTTGTTAGTTTCATCCAAGGACTATAATAAAGTAAAAACAACCTATGGTGACACCTACACTTTTAGCGTAGTAAGCACCTCTTCTTATTTTGTTCGCGATAGTAAATCGGAAATTATTCTTACAGAGTTTATTCATAAAAAACAGTAGACCTACAAAGCGAATTCACCTAAAGCAAACAATGTATTCACTCAAAAAGCCTATTCATCATGAAATATAAATTAGCAGTTATCGATATAGATGGTACATTATTAAATGACCAAAAAGAAATCACTAAGCACACTCGCTCAGCCATCGTAAAAGCACAACAGTTGGGTATTCGTATTGCTTTGGCATCCGGAAGACCCAGCCGAGGTGTAAAACCCATCGCCAGCGAACTGGATTTGGGTAGTTATGGAGGCTACTATTTATCGTATAACGGAAGTAAAATATTTGAAGCAAAAGATCATAAAACTATCTTTCAAAAGCATGTAGATGTTGATATTGTTCCATTTATTCAAAGACAAGCAAAGAAAAACGGCTTAGCTATATTCACCTACAACAAAGGGATCCTGCTAACTGACAGCCCCGACAATCAACACATTCGTCAAGAAGCTGAGCTAAATGGCATGGAGATTGTTTACTCGGAAAACTTAAGTGAAGATATTGACTTTGATATCCATAAAATAATGCTTGTGGGAGATCCTTCCGTACTTTTATCCTTGGAGTCTAGTCTGCAAAAAAGACTGAATGGAACGGCTAACGTATTCTGCTCAGAGCCTTTTTTCTTAGAGTTTACCCCTGACAATATTGACAAAGCCAATACGATTGGTGTGCTTTTAGATACGCTAAACATTAAACCGGAAGAGATGCTGGTGATTGGCGACGGAGTAGCCGACGTAAAAATGCTTCAAATGGCAGGTCTGAGTATTGCCATGGGGAATGCACAAGACTCAGTCAAGATGTGTGCTGATATAACGACCCTATCAAACAATGAAGAAGGAGTGGCTATAGCCTTAGAAAAAGCGTTACTGACCGAACTGCCTCCGGCTCATATCATTCTTAAACAACTGAATGCAAACACACCAAATTCTTTAATTGGCAATCTAGGTATCGAATACACGTATGCTGCACAAGAACGGGTAGAAGCTATTATGCCGGTCGATAAGCGGACGCGTCAACCATTTGGCATTTTGCATGGAGGTGCCTCCCTAGCTTTAGCCGAAACAATTGCAGGCATCGGCTCGATGTTGAACTGCAAGCCGGATGAGTTTATTGTAGGGATGCAAGTCAGTGGCAACCATGTGTCATCGGCACACGAGGGAGATACGGTGCGAGGAATAGCAACACCTATCCATGTCGGAAGAAGTTCGCATGTATGGAATGTGGACATCTTCACTTCGACCGACAAACTCGTATCCAGTATACGAGTAATTAATACCGTCATCAAACGCAAATAAAAAAACATAACATGAAGAAAATTCTTTTTGGTAGTCTGTTCCTGTTTGTCGCTTTCACGACCATGGGACAAGACATCTCACGACGACTGCTTCAAAAAACAGAAAACGACAAGCAGTATGAAAAATACGACTATGTGATTCTGTATGACAGCACACATGTGAATGTAAAGCCCACCGGGTCGGGTAGTTTCTACATCCAGCAAAGCATTAAAATACAAACACCTGCTGGAGCCATTGCTAACCGAATCATCAAATATGACTATGACCCGTTGACTGCTTTTGCCCGATTTCAGTCGGTTAAAATAACCAAAACAGACGGCGATGTCATTACGTTAGATGCAAGTAAAGCCTATGACTATGCTGCACCTGCACGAATGATATACTGGGGAGCCCGGCAAATCATGTTTGACGTGGGCCGCTTGGAGCCGGGTGATATCATCACCTATGAAATTGATAAAAAAGGATTCACATATGCACTACTGCAAAATGTGGACGATGATGAGCGATTCATCCCTCCTATGCGGGGACAATTTTATGACATCGTTCCATTTTGGAGTTCAGCACCCACGGTCAGAAAAGTACACAGCGTAACGATGCCGGGCGAAAAAGAACTGCAATTTCAGTTTTACCAAGGAGCCTGCACCTCATCCATGCGCTATGAAAACGAAAGCAAGGTGTACACCTTTGCGGTAGATGACATGATGCCCTTTAAACGAGAGCCTAATATGGTCGATTTGTTTGATGCTGCACCTAAGCTGATGATGTCAACTACTCCTAACTGGGTAGATAAGTCACTTTGGTTTCATAAAGTGAATGAAGACTATGACAGCTTTGCTCCACTGGAAGAGGCGCAAAAGAAAGTAGATGAACTCATCAAAGGGAAAAAGACCGAGATGGAAAAGATAGCCGTACTCACGCATTGGGTAGCTGACAACATCCGCTATTCGGGCATTTCAATGGGTGAGGGCGAAGGATATACGCTACATAATACCGAAATGAACTATACCGACCGTTGTGGCGTATGTAAAGATATCGCAGGAACACTTATATCTTTCTTACGTATGGCAGGCTTTGAAGCTCATCCGGCTATGACAATGGCCGGTAGCCGTATCGAAAGTATTCCGGCAGACCATTTCAACCATTGTGTGACTGTTGTGAAATTATCTAACGGAACATATATGCCGCTAGACCCCACTTGGGTACCATTCACGCGCGAGCTATGGAGCAGTGCCGAGCAGCAACAAAACTACCTGCCGGGCATTCCCGAAGGATCAGATTTATTGATTACGCCTCTCTCGCCGGCAGATGATCATTATATACGCATCCATGCACAAAACAAACTAGACGAAAAGGGCACCTTGAGTGGACGCTTCACCATCCAGGCTGAAGGACAATCTGACCGAAGAATTCGCAATATTTTCACGCTAGGATTCCAATCTGAGTGGAAAAAATCGCTGGAGTCGCAGCTGTTAAACATATCTCCCAATGCACGCCTTATCAGTGTAGATTACGGGAAAAACCCTAAAGATTATCAGGCAGGCCCGATTGAAATCACGTTTAACTATGTGATTCCTGAGTATGCTATTGTAGGGCAAAGCGAATTGATATTTAGTCCAATGACCATCAACAACTTGTACAGGCAAATTAGAAGCTATATGAATATCAACACTTCGATAGAAGAAAGAGCGCATGGCTTTAAAGATGCCTGCTCACGTGCAGTTACGATTAACGAAGAAATACAGCTACCTAAGGGATATAATCTTTTAACGCCGGAAAAGGAATTGGATCAAAACAGTGAAGCAGCAAGCTTTAACGGAAATATCACGCAAAATGGAAGCAGCATTGTGCTTCATCATGAACTACGACTGAACAAACGTGTCTATGAAGCAAGCGATTGGGAAGGCTTTAAGAATGCGGTCAATGCTTCAAAAGAATTAGGAGAACAGTTGATTATACAAAAATAAGCAGGCAGAAATTATGAAACATCTATATATTCTATTCATTAGCGCACTTTTCACGCTAACAACTCATGCCAAAGGCTATGAAGCCGAATTTAAGCAAGTAAGTAAAAGTTGGACTCTAAATACGGATGGAAGTCAAGAATTCAGACACAGCAAAGAACTTACCATATATACGCACACCGCGATGAATTCCACCTATGGCGAATCATTCATCGTCTATAATCCGACACATCAAAAAGTAGTTATTCACAGTGCCTACACCAAACAGAAAGATGGGAATATTGTAAAAACTCCGGAGAATGCTTTTGTGGAAGTACTTCCGAGGCAAGCAGCCAATGCACCGGACTTCAATCACTTGAAAGAGTTGGTCGTTGTTCATACCGGGCTAGAGCTGGGCGCAACGATCTATTTGGACTATTCTATCATCACCCAAGCCGGATATCTTAAACAGTTGGATATTTGCCAATCACTGAATGAACTTTCACCAATCAGAAATTATCAACTTACCATCACAACTCCTGAAAACATATCGCTACAAAGTGGATTTATCAACCATAAGAACACACAAGCGAAAGTCAAGGTGGCGAATGGCATGAGAACAACCGACTATCAAATCAAAAACATATCTCCACGCTCGTTTGACCCGGGTACATCTGTCCAATCCGGAGGGGTTATTCAATTTGCAGCCTCTACACACAACACGGTTCAAGATGCATTAGCCTCACTCAATATGCTGATTGGTCGGACGCGAGATATGCGAATGAGCATATTGGCAAAAGAACTAACAGCGAATAGTCAAAGCAATAAAGAAAAGGCAGCAATACTACTAAACTATGTAGTGAATCAGGTAGACCTAATTCCGTTAAGTTTAGAAGAGTCCGGATTCAATATTCGTCCTGAAGCTACATTGATTGACAGGGCTTATGGAACAACTGCTGAAAAAGCTGCCTTATTGCATGGATTGCTGAAAGCAAGTGGAATAGAGTCTGAGATGATTGCTTATTACTTCAAACCTGTTCAACCCTATTTGGGGTTATCAGCCATAGACCAACTAGGAGTTTTTACAACCATAGACGGACAGTCATACATACTGTCACCTACCACACAAACGCCTGTACAATACGCATCGAGTGCATACGCTGTTCGACTGAAAGATGGAAGCCCCCTTGAATTACAGCCTGCTTCAGCAGATATACAGTTTTCAGCAGAAATAGAAATCACAGTCAATCAAGCTAAAAGTAAATTCAATGCCACATTTGGCAACTACCATATCCCTTTTACAACCAATTATTTGAGTGCATTGACAAGAGGATCTAAAGACGCTACGCTTAAAGAAGGCAAAGGAGAAGCAAATGTGAGTTATTCTTCAACACAAGAGCTAACATCAACCGATGGATATATTGTTTACCGACTTCCTCAGGCAGCCAAAGGCTTTGCTTATCAGGGATACGAACGATATAACTCAACACGCCAAGGAAGTTTGCTACTCTTTGCACCCGTCAATGAAGTATATGAGTACTCTATTCGCTGGGACAATAAGTTGGAACTCCGCACTCCCAACCTAAATAAAGAAATCAAAAATAAAGCCGGCACTTTACGTATTGAATATACCGTTGATGGTAATCAAGTCACTATACGGAAGCATTTAAACATAAATAATCCGATTATAACTCCGACAACCTATACCGACTTTAAACAGTTGGTTACGGCATGGGGAACCGGTCAAAACACCAGTTTACTCTTTAAAGAACAATAAGCATACTAAAAAAAGCGGTTGATACATAGACAACCGCTTTTTTTAGTATTTCCTAAGTTCAGATAATCAACTGAGTTAGTCTTTCCATTCATTTAGCGAGCGAAAATCTTTTTTGTTATATTTTGCACCTTGAGGAATCAATGCAACTACCAATGAAGCCTCGGTATGAGAGGGTAAGACTACTTCAAAACCAATCAGAGTTGTTCCACTATTATCTGCATCATAATCTTTCGTTGACTTTGTGCTCCAGGTCTTCAAAGTCACTTTAGCCGGCTCAATCACTCGAAGTTCAAGCGTTTTACCATCTTGCAAAAGCCGTATTCGATTCTTCCCAATCATCTTTACCTGAGCGGATGTCAACATGGTCCATCGAACAGTCGTTTCATCTTTAGCTAGGGTTTTTATTTCATCCTGAATCAGTACATAGCCTTTATCCACAATCGCTGCTCCGCGTTTAACACCGGCTAGTTGACCTTCAAACACCGTTGATAAATCGGTAACCGCCGACATAAATGCAGGATTTGTTGTAGCAGATTCAATCGGCGCATATCCTTTCACACGATGATAAGAATTATCCACTGTCAGGGTATTATGCGCTAAATTATTGTACCTAAACACATCCCAACGTTGTGCATCTTGAGCACGCCCCCATAAGGCTACTCCCTTAGACTCTAACGATTCATAATTTTGCATGCCAAAATCCATTGCCCAACGCACTCCATGCGCTTCCATGATAAACGAACCCGCATCCATATGCGCATGGTTGCTGGAAGCTGTCCCTCCTTTAATACCTAAAAAAAGCGCATCAGAATCCGTCCATGACGTACGCATCAAAGATACGGGAGTAACCCCCTGCCCCGTCCAAGTCAATTCTTTAGGTGCAGGAATTTGGTCTACAGATAAATCAGCCGCCCAAATCATCAATGCCGGCAATAAACGATTTTTCAAATAGCCTTTGTTCTTCTTATTTCCCATAAACATTTTCTCCATCCATAGTAGGGAAGGGTCATTTGTTTTTTGTGCAAACCAGAACATGGCGGGAGTCAATCCGGCTCCTATCCCTGCGTCTGCATAGTTATAAGGTCTTCCTGAAGGAGCCACCATATGTTCATAATAGCTGCCGGTATGCATAAAACCGGGTGCAGAAGATAATTGAAAGTCTGTTTTAAATACTTTCTCCAGCGCACTTAGAAATAACACATTGAATGAGGTCCCATAATCCCAGTATCCATATCCTTCAGGATAAGCTCCATCGGGCGCATAGTCTTTCATGGGTATACGAATCGACTCAATAGCCCTCTCTATGATATGAAAAGACAGGTCCGGCACATCCTCATATACAGCCAACGCTCCAAAAGTCATTCCGGCATTACAAACTTGATTCCAATTATTCGTAGCAGTCAGAAACCAACTATCTTTCGGATGAAAAGAAGGAGACAGCCCTTTACTTATCAAAGCGTTTTTCACCAGATTTTTCAAATCCGGTGAAAACGTATGAGACAACCAGTCATACCCAATGGCTACCGCCATGGTCATTTCTCCTACATCCAGAAAATGAGACTGATTCCAATCCGAAAATGAGCAAACCGACATAAGCTCTTCAGCAGCACGTTTCACATACTTGCTTTCTTCCGTCATTCGAAAAGAGTAAGATAGATAAAAGATTCGTCGCAGAGCTTCACGCGAAACAGACAACAGTCTTCGCCCAATCTGTTTTCTTTCTAACACAGGAAGAGCTATTATTTTATCACTCTCTTTCAGTATTTCCTGATGCAGGTCAGCCAATACAGTATTTGCTGCTATTTTATCATATATCTGTTTTTCTTCTCCTGCCAACCATAAGATACGAGGATGATCCGGCAGAGTTTTCACATCTTTCAGATAGTTTTTTTGCCCATTCAATGTAGTGGCAAGAATAAGCAGAAAAGGTAGTATTAAGGTCTTTCTCAACATGGTTATTCAATTATTCGTTTAAGGTCTATCGATATCCGGCAATAAATTATAGCTAGGGGGTGAAGACTCACCTCTATAAAAGATAATAATCTATTGATATTCCAAAGATAAAAACAAGTTCTAATATATCCCCGTTAATCAATGGATTTTTCAACTTCCTAGTTACTTGAAAAACCAAAAAACAGGTTGAAAAGAAAATAGATTCGACAGGCATCCCGGTAGATAAAGCACCTAAAAAAAAGCCGCCCTAGCATCACTGCCACAACGGCTTTGTGGCCAATATAATCTTGCAAATTATACTATAACCACGATGTAAAGATATGAAATTGATTAAGGCTCTTTTTTAAAAAGAAAAGGCTGTCTCACGACAACCTATCTACCTTAACCTTAAATCTAATACTATTATGAAAAACCATTACAAATATAAGCTTTAGCCCACGAGAAAGCAATTAGAATTATAGATGCATAGATAAAGAAAGTCTATGCTGCACTAAAAAGGCAGTATAGACAAAAACGAACTACTTAATAACCAGGAACTATATAGGATGGAAATCAAAAAGAGTGAACCGTGCCAGACTCGAACTGGCGACCTCTGCCCTGTCAAGGCAGCGTTCTGAACCAACTGAACTAACGGTTCGGTGCAAAGATAAGCATAAACAAGATTACTTCTATTTCGCTTTCAATTATTTATTATTGCAATAGTTATTTCAAGAATCAGAGCTATTGTTTGATGTTTATTGAATAAAAAAGCATTGACTAAAATGAATTACGGTTATATCTGCATTCAAAGGGGTGTAAAGCAAGTATCATCCCATTCTAAAAATTTTCTATATGCTTTTTTCAAACGGAATCGAACTGTGGTCTTTTCTTCATTTTCATGCTTTAGTATGACTAATTGGATTAGATTCGATACAGAATTGCCAAAGTCGTCATGATCTCTAAACATCTCAGGTCGATGAACCAAGCAAACAGTATCAGCATGATCATAAAGGGTCTCAGCCTTTCTTAACCAACTCCCCACAAATTGATCACCCGTTACTTTATCTAATTTAGATAGCAAATCTATAGCTGTTTTATTCAACTGAGAAGTTACAATAATCGGAATATTCAATTCTTTAGCAATAGCTTTCAATTTAATTGAAATATACTCAAGCTCATTATTTCTACTAATAAAGCTTTTATCTGAAACTTCAATTAGTTGAGCATAATCTATAAAAACTGCTTTTACTTTATTGTATGAAACAAGTTTTCTCGCTTCATCGCACAACTCACTAATTGAAGCAAGAGAAGGACACCATACATATATAGGAGCTTTGTTTAAAATTCTATTTTCGTACTCTAACTGTGCCCATTCGAAATTCTCCAGCTGAGCTTTTTTAATTTTATTGAGAGATATTTCATTCTTGTTTGCCAAAATACTATTTGCCAACTGTTGTTCTGTTTGTTTTAGGGAAATAAGAGCAACAGGATAGTCATACTTTATAGCCATATTACAAATCATAGAAGTCACAAATGAAGTCTTTCCTGCTGAGGGTATTCCTGATATTACAGCAAATTCACCTGGTTGCCACCCAGAAATGACTTCATCTAAGTTATCAAAACCTGTTTTTAAAAGCATAGAATGAAGAGGATTGTTTCGCTCCAAGTTCAATCTTTCCATTGCCAAGTTTAGTAAGATTTCTATTTTTTCACTTTCAGCTAATCCTTCCTCTGTCATGCTATTAAGTTCGTTCATCATGTTTTTATCTACTTATTAATTTTGTAAGCCCTCCAGCCCCATTGTTTCTTCTTTTCATTATAGGACTTAATAGCAAGACCACTAATCGAATCACCTGACGAAAGTTTATGTTTTTCGCATAAGAAAGGAGCAACAAATACATCATCAACAAACCCAAATTGATGATTCTCTTTAATACGAATAAAGCCCGAGAAGTTCTTAATATATTTTTGTTGAAAAAAGACATCCTCGTGTTTTTCAAGTGTTCCTATTTGATACAACCCATTCTTTTCATGTTTGAGAAAACGTGCTTTAAGGACATCTCCAATTTGGATTGTTTCTATAAATCGATTATATTTTAAAAAACCTCTTTTTTCCTCTGAAGTTATAAAGTTTATTATTTTCTTTTCTGAGTTTACAAAGTCAACAATGATTGTTTCCTCTGGGATGTCACTATAAAGAAGGGCCTCAGCTACAGGGGCATATTGTTTATATACATGTATATTATTGCTATTTCTATTTGCTTTCTGATACCAATTTGCACTTTGATAAGCAATTATAGGGTTCGGTATTTTCCAATCATTTTCTTTACGTATCTCTATTATCTTATCAGTCTCTGTTCGTGCTTCATCCCACATTTCTTTTCCAATAAAAAGAGGGACTATCTTTGCTCTCAGATTAACAGTCATCGTGTCTGGTGCTACACAAAGCAGACCTTTACAATAACAGGCAAACACTTTCTCTGTTTCTTCAGCGAAAGCCTCACTCATCACCTCCCAGACCCAAAACTCATTACGTTTTCTTTTAGCAAAAGGTAAAAGTGTGGATAATACATCATTTTGGTCTCCTAATGATAACAAGAGCTTAGCTTTATAATAGGAAGGATATTGATACTCCGGATGTTTCTCTTCTATATAATCAAGCTTTTGTATGAATTCAGACGCTTTTTCTGAATTAAATTCAACAACTCCGGGTGCAATAGATTTAGGAAGGAGCTGTTTGGCATACGCAATATAACACTGTTCAACCAATGACATAATCAGTTTTCCATTGGGTAATAATTTCTTTTCGTAGTCTTCTTCAGTGAAATTGTCAAAATCCCACCATTCAGCAAAAGATATATAGGAGGTGGTATTCTTATAAGCTCTGTGAAAAACAGCAATTAAGGAAGAGTAAATAGTTGATGGTTTAGAAAAATGAAAGTTTTTTATGATATCAAAGAGTATGTCAAACTTAGAAAGATCAACATTTGTTTCTCTCAGCAAAACATATCCCATCTTAACAACAAGTCTTGTAAGGTTGTCAAATAGCATTCTTTCTTCTTCTGTAAGTTCTAAATTTACTACTTCTTTTAGGTACTCGCAGAAAGCGTCAAATTGTTTGGGAGAGCAGTTCTTTTTGGCATAGTCGTAATATACCCAACTCAAATTACGCTTAGTCCAAACATTTCCAGGATTTTGCTGAAACTCAGCAATTGCTAAACGTAAAGCTTCTTCTAATTTTCCTGATTGTCTAAGTTCTTTAATCTCTGCTGCTGACATAATTCATTGGCTTAAATGATTTACTAAACACTGAAGCAATATATCATCTTCTCCTATATCTGATTTGGGATTGGCTGTTGTGAGTCCATGCGTATTCCGATAGTAAAACTGAATATACGAAAATCGTCCGGATGTTTTCAAATAATAAAGGATATAATAGTTAGAAGGATACTCCACAATATTCGTTATTTGAACACCTATTTCTGAACATAAAGAAGCCATCTGTTGATTGAGTGCTTTAAACAAATCAGTTGTTGGATTATACGATAAGGGGAGAAATTGATAATATGGCTCATTAAGTAGTTCTTTTAGAATTCTCACCTCATCCCGATCACTTTGCAAAATGCCCAACTCATTGAAAACGCCACTTTTCTTATGAAATAAATCTATTGATATCTGTTGGGAGTTATTTTCAAAAGTGTATTTTTCTTGATAGGCTAAAGACACTACACTAACTATTGAATAGGGAGTTCCCTCAATTTTATTTACTATTTCGTTATATTTTAGACGTTTTGCAATATGTGTGTGTTCATCATGAAACGGAGTAGTAGGATAAGTGGAAGCTGTATGATAAAAGTCATCATTCACATTGGATACTTTGCCGATTGGGGTTATTGTTAGTTTTTGAAATCCATTAATCTTTGGAAAACTTGCCCCAAACAATTTGTTTTGGGCTCTTGTAGTCGCTGTATAACACCAGCGCAGTGCATCATCAAATAATCCTGTCCGACCTGAATAATCCACATATACAGTATTCCATTCACCTCCTTGAGCTTTATGACAAGTAATTGCATACCCGTACTTTATCTTCAGTGCGTTAAAATAGGGATCTTGCCTGAGTCTTATTTTAAATTCCTCCGAACCTTCTTTATGATACGACATATTTCGCTCTTTTCTCATTTTTTGCTCTTCTCCAAAACGAATGCAAAAATCTATATATAACGCTTTCATTTCCTCAATGCTTAAGTCTCTTTCCGTTGAATTCAACAGCGTGTCAATTATTTTGCATTTTATTTCTTGATTATAATGAGGAAGTCGAATACATATATCTCTAAATGTAAGTTTGACTTTTTTCTTTTTATCACCTATCTGTACAGGTGCAATTCGAGTCTCTGTTGTTGGAGACACATTAACAACCGTTGCCATATCACCGTTATAAAGCTCAATAGCATAAGACGTGTAGTTGTTGTTATTAATTAATACGATGTCACCCGGAATGATATTTTCCTGACTATCATAAAGTTTTTCTCGTATAGCTTTATTATAGTAAAAAGCCTGAGCATTAGAATAAGAAATTACTACACTCATCCCTACTTCAGGCTGTGGAAAACGCGAAACAAAGTCTAAAGCAATTTGTTCCGAGTCTATACCTACCACCTGACTATCAGTAGTCATAGAAAAAAGACTTCTTTCTTTAAGAGGCTGTTGAAGAATTTTGCGAATATTATTCGCATTCAGTAGTATTGAACTATCCTCAAGTTGCCGATGGATCGTTTTTAATGTAGCTGATTCAACACAAAACCCTCTTTCTTCAAAATAGCTTTCTTCTAAAGCTTTCGATCTATTGTCAGAAACAGGAGGTAATTGGGCTTCGTCTCCAATGAAAATCAATTTGGAAGAGTTTAAAGACAAATTAGCATAACTGAGTAAATCAGTTAGAAGCTGACCTGTCCCAAATGAATACAGTTCATGCTGTGTTTTTACATCTGAAACCATAGATGCTTCATCCACAATCACAATTTTACTTTCAGTTTGAGGTCTCAAAGGAAAATAATAGTGATACGACTTTTTCGACTCATCCTTATCGTTAATTTCTTTTGATTCAAGCCTATCAAAATTGTATATTCCCCGATGTATGGTTGAACCAAAGCCTGTCTTCTCTCTCAATACTTTAGCTGCTCGCCCGGTAGGTGCCAACACTTGAAACGCTTTGCTCTCTTCATCCAACAGAGCTATCAACTCTTTCACCAAAGTAGTCTTACCGGAACCGGCGGCTCCCTTAAGTATAAAGACCTGCTTTGCATCATCATTGAGAAATGATTGAATTTTCGACAAAGCGGTTTGTTGATCAAGAGTTAAGACTAAGCTCATTTATCTACTGATTGGTTAAAAATAATTCAACAATGCTCAACAGGGATTTTAAATCATCTATGGTAACAGTTTCATTTTTTCCTCCATGAGCTGCAATGGTATTACGCAAATAGTTCAACCGACCCCATTCTTTCAATTGTAAATTATCTTTTTTTAATTTATAAACTAAAATGAATGAAACTCTAGCAAGAGTCTCCGGATTTCTATTTTGATTCTCCAATCCTATTTCGAAATAGGGAAAACGTTCAGACGATGCACTCTTTGCAATATACTTCAATTCCCATTCCCATTCTTCATCTATTTTATTAATAACTTTTTCGCCATTTACAAAACAATTATCTTCCGCATATTCAAAATTTTCAATCTGTTTCGAATAGTCTTCTATTAGTTGATAATAGGAGAGGTAAGCGAAATTTAGATACTTTGGATTATAGCTTTGTTTAAGTAATTCAAATGCTATCTCTAATTGAGAAAGAGCTCGGTCATAGAAACGTTTATACTTGAATGCTCTTTGTTCCCGCTCCCTTTCAATAAATGATCTGCACTTTTCACTAATTGCATATACATCTCGTAAATAGTTCAATCCAAATGCCTGTTCTACCTCTTTTCTAAATATCTCATAATTTTGCAATGTGAATTCATCCGAAAAGTTGTATTCTGGAGATTCTTTCATGTAATACCCATCTGCTCCGGCTTCTAATAGGGTTTTTTGATTCCAAACTTTATTAGATGCAGTGAATATAATTACCTGATTTCCTTCATTTAATGATTTGATTTTTTGTAACACTTTCATCCCTGAAAAGTCCACTGTGTGTATTTCTTTTTCCTCCTGAATCCCATTTAACCTTAAATCAACAAGATACAAATCAAATGAGTTATTATCAATGAGCCGTTTACTTTCAGAAGATAAAGAATCGAAATCTTTCACTTTCTCATTGATTACGTAGAATTCTGCTGATCTAAAAACTTTTCGTAGCACAATTTCCCAACCTCTGTCTGCTTCATCATCTATCAGTAGAATTTTCTTACCAATAGCGTTTATCGTGTTAGCCTTTCCAAGAGAAATCCTACCAAGTATTTTTAGCTTGTCAGGCCCTAATCTTAACATATTGAAATTAAAAGCAGACACATATTTGAAATATAATTTAGTTCGACTTTTCTGAAACCCAGCGTTATCTATCAAAGCATTGGTATTAGCAGCCTTATCCATTGAATAAGCTCCCCAAATATTCGCTAATGAGTGTCTGCCTATCGTTTCATCCGGCATAATTTTGATAATGTCCAGGAAGCGTGCTTTATATTCGCCTTGAGCGATACCTTCTATTACCTGTATTTCTGCTTTAATGTTTTCCACATTCTCAAATTGAGAGAAATACACTCCTTTTGTTGCAAATAAATGACTCCAGATTGTTGTTTCAAGTATAACTGCATCCAGTGAACTACTGCTTACAAATAAAATTGGCAATAACGATTTCTCTTTTAATTCTTCCAAAGATAACCGAATATGTAGGGCTATTTTTAGAGACAGTTCCGGCTTGTTGCTTATTTCAATTAATAGTTTATTTATATCATAGCGTTCAAACAACAATATAGTCCAATTGTGTATATCATAATCATTTGCCAAATTAGGGATTTCAATATATTGAACCCCGATCTGACGGACACTCTCACTATTACCAAGGATAAATGTTTTTTCCATATTTAAAAAAGCTTATTGTTATTAAGTTAATTCTCTCTCTAAACTCACTAACCGATTTCGGATAGTCTTCCAGATTATCGAAAAAAGACTGAATCTTTAGGTCTGGATATGACAATGCAATAAATTCTTTAAAGATTTTCAGTACACCTGACAGATCTGTTAAGACCAAATTCTCTGTGCCAGATTTCATTTTGACTTGTTCTAATAAAATCAAGGAAAGTCTTTTTACCTCATGTGCATGGAAATTTTTTCCCCACATTAAGATTCTCAGATCGATGTAGTTTGTACGTGAATAGGCTTCAACGAAATCTTCAAGATTCTTATAAAAATCATTTTTCCGCATTAGATTAATTAGATTAGGCTTCGTGTCTGGTTGATAAATTGATTCTATAGATTGAGCCTCCTTATTACTAAACAATACTAATGGTATTTTATCTCCAAAATCAGCAATATAGTCCTTGATTTTAGTAACATTGCTTGTTGACTCTTTTAAAAAACCTTTTTCATCATCCCAATCTTCCGTCGTTGAATGTAGTAAGATGCATTTTGCTTTTTTCAGGAACTCTAAATGAGAAATATCGTCTGCTTTTTCTCGCTTTGCCAGTTTATCAATAGCCGTTAAGTGACTTTTAAAAGCACCCTCATCCACAAAGTTAACACCTAACTCAGAACGCTGATTATTCTGATTGTCGTCAATTAAATAAATCATACTTTATTTATAATAAAAAGTAAATATATGAGTAAATCCTACTGATTCTAAATCGGTTACCCTTTCATCATTAGGCATATCGTCATTTTTTAAAATATTGACTTTGGTAGGGATTCCTTCAATTCTTGTAATAACCGACCAGTAGCAATATCCTTGCATATTCTCTGCAATTTTCCCCATACTGCCTTTTTCAGAGGCAGTCCACTCTTTTAACAGCACCGGCAGTTCTTTTGTCGGAAACGAATTATAATGTGTAATCAATATTTTTCGAACAAAAAAATCATCTTCCGTCTCCCTTTGATATTCGACTTTAATCTTCCTCTTAGTAATTTCATCCGCTCTTTTCTTTATTTCTTCAAAAACCGTTTCTAACGCAGTTTTTAATGAAGAAACATGTGTGTAAAAATCGGCTTTCGATAAATTCTTTAGGTCGATTTCAAAACTATTTCTCTCATTAGAAAAAACTTTCTCCATCGTATTTTTAATCAATGTATCAAGATTAGGAGACTCTATTCTTGTTATGCGCCTAAAATCATTAATCATATCCTTATATTTCTCGTTTCTGATAGGGTGTAATTTATTCTGCACCGACCAAGCTACCAGCTCCTTTGAGGACCACCCTACTTTAACCGGAATAGAACTCTTATAATCCTGAGAAATTGTTTTCCACACTGGATGTTTACTTTCAAAAGCGAATTGATTCATAATCGCCCATAAATCCCGAGGTATTTTCACCTTCTTTGAAGTAACTTCCTTGAAAAGCTGGTATCTTGAAAACAGAAAATCATTTATTTCAAAGTCACCTACTTCATCATAGTCATGTGTGAAATATTTAAATCCATCCCTTTGGTTGAATAATGCCATAAAGCTTGCAACATCCTTAGGGTTAGCTAAGACTGATGGTTTCTCTTGCTTATTACTCAAGTGAGTGGATTCAATATCCTTCTGTGGATTTTCCAACTTTTCAATCCGCTCCAAGATCTTTTTTATTTGAGTATCATCTTTTTCAGACATCAATTTCAGCTCCTTCTTTACCAATAAAAGTAGGCGCTCTTTGACAGAAGCACTTATGTTCTTTTGTGCTAATAAGTCTGCTATAAAATTCAGCTTTGTTTTATTCATAAACAGTGTTAAAGAGTGAATAATGTTGTTGCAGAGGAATAGCCTTCATACTTAATCGCTGAACTGATTGAATCTTTATAATAAAAATTCATCGCTTCATCTATACCTTGACTTTCCCAGATGTCAAGAGTAGTCTCTACCTGAGTAATCTCAACACCATTGACAAGAGCCTCGTATCTTTTGTTGAGTTTTAAATAAGTAGAGTTATTATACCCTTTTACCATTTTAAGGTACTCTAACTTGCCAGCTAACACATTTGCCATGTTAGGCTCTCCCTTTTTAAGAGGTCCCTTATCTTTAATATAACTTGGATAGAAATAAGCATTAGCTCTTGCATAGCCATACGTTTCCCAGTAGTAGATCCACTTCCTTAAATCCTTTACGTATCTTTTCTGAACATTGACTTGTTCATTTACAATTAATCCTGTGACTTCTTGTCTAAATCCGGTCTTTTGCAATCTTGTCTTTTGCGGTTTGATAGAAAAACCCTGCTGCTCAACAATTCGAGTCAACTCTTTAATGAACTCACCTTCCTTTTGATATACATTATGCATGGAGCTGAAAGTTATATCATCAGCATAACGGCTGTATTTCAATCCAAATCTTTTAGCAACTCCAGTCAGCAAATAGTCTAATCGTTCGCAGATAACGTTAGTTAAAATAGGTGAGGTTGGCGCACCTTGAGGCAATACAGATTTCTCTTGCTTTTTCCAATCACCTTGCTCACTTCTTCTCTCCACTTCCATTTTATGACAACACAAAGATGCGACCATGTTTGCAATCATTATTCTATCATTATTTAAGCAAAATGGAGGATATTTCATCCTAGCCCATACACGCGCCTGATCTATACTTGAAAAGAAATCTTTTAAATCTATATTAAAGACATATATGCTTCCGACATGTTTTTTAGCATTATCGACAATCGACTTCTCAGGTAAAAAACCATAAGCATTTTGGTGTGGCGTAAATAAAACCTGAAAGATTATATTTAGGCAATATTGAATTTGCTTCAATCCTTTATTAGGTGCAGAAATCATTCGTTGTCCCCCTGTTTTTTTAGGGATAGAAAATTGAGTATATCTATTAGGGTTTAGCTTCGGATTTATATGATAGTTCAACTGCTTCATCGTAAAGAGCTTTGCATCCTCTCCATATAGCAACACTTTTATATGATTTAGAAGATTCAAAAAGTCTTCTTTGGACTTCATTAAAGCATATTCTTTTTTTATTGTGTGAATTTCAAGCTCGGTTAATTTCATCTTTTTTTATTTTATAAAAGTTCTTTGAATACTTACTTCTGGTTTTCTTTATTTATGTGCTTGATCATTAACACTCAATATATGAATGAGGAGTAATGAGCATAATAATAAATATAACTTGTTATTTTTAAGACCTATACATCAATCCTAAAATCATAACAATTTAACATTCAGTTATGAGCATGCTCATAACTACTAACCGATTTTCATAGTCATAAAGACCATGACAGTTAGCAACTGTCAAAAGTTTAAAGTAAGTATTTCAAAGAACTTGAATACAAAGATATATCGTTTCTGTGCAGTCTTTCTGCACAAATATACATTATTTTCTTTTTCTTTGTTATTGAATCATTAAGCTTCTACTATGGCTACAAATAAAAATGCTCAGTTGCGCTACCAAATTCTTGATAAATGTTTTAGAAATAGTGGAAAAAGATATTTCATAGAGGATCTTATCGCTGAATGTGATAATGTTTTAATGGAGATCGATCCAAATTCTAAAGGAATTAGCCGTCGTCAGATTTTTGATGATATTAATTTTATGGAAAGCGCAGAAGGATGGTCTGTTGAATTACTTAGACAAAAAGAAGGTCGAAGAGTTTACTATCAGTATGCTGACAGCTCTTTTTCCATCAACAATATGCCTTTGAATGAGACTGATATAAGTCGGCTATTGGTATCGATAAATACTATTTCTCAATTTAAAGGAATGCCTCAATTTGAATGGATGCAAGACTTGCTTCCCAAACTCACGATAGGTGACAGTTCAAAGCTATCTGATGTAATCATGGAGTTTGATAATAATCAAGATTTGAGGGGATTGGAGTATGTTGGGATAATATACAATGCTATACTCTACAAGAAAGTTTTACAAATTGAATATTTGCAAGCATTTGAAAGTAAAATGTGCTTAATCATCCATCCCTATTATTTGAAGCAATATAACAATCGCTGGTTTCTGTTTGGCTATAATCCAAGTGTTCATAAATATGACTGGAACCTTTCTTTGGATAGGATTATTAGTATATCAGAGGTCAATGAAACTTATTCTCCGAATATTCAAATTGATTGGAATGACTATTTCGATGACCTAATTGGAGTCACCAAGCCCGAAGGAGAGAAAGCGGTAGAGGTTATTCTTCATTTTTATGGAAAAACCGGACATTATATAAGCTCTAAGCCCATTCATGGCTATCAAAAACATCGATGGATAGATTCAGAAACTTTAGAAGTCAGATTAAACTTGGTCGTCAATTATGAACTTGAGCATTTTATTCTTTCTTATGCTGACAGTGTTAAAGTTATTCAACCCCAATTTCTCATAAATAAAATAGAGGAAAGGTTGCACAATGGCTACAAACAATACTTTATTGAGAAGTAAATATCCACACTCCCTTTTTATATAAACTGATATAAATGATGATTTTTTTCATTTGAGTGATGGCTCTATAGAAGTGATTTAATTAGATAATTTATTTAACACAAGGGCTGCCCTGTTCCAAGCTTGTTTAAACATTGGAGTTAGGTTTACTTCAGAAACCAACATGGCAGATATAATCAACGAACCACCAATAATTGTTCTTTGTGTTATATCTTCATTCAATAGGAAGAAAGCAAACAACGTAGCAAAAACGGGTTCGCATAGGTAAGGAAAATCTGGTCTCGTTTTTTCGGTCGTAAACAAAACGTATCGAATAGTCTTTCATGTGTTTATGCTTTTATACAAAGGCGTAAAATTATTTGTTACCGCTTTTGTTACTTTTCTTTATTTGGTAACAAAATATTGATTTTTCATGTAGTTTCGGGCGTTCTCATGTTTGCGTGAGAATGACGATCATCTCACATCAAAGGGGTTTAAAACAAGAAAAGCAGCCTTTTAGACTGCCTTTGCTTTTGGTACTTTGTGATCAGGCTGGGATTCGAACCCAGGACCCACAGCTTAGAAGGCTGTTGCTCTATCCAGCTGAGCTACCCGACCTTACCTTATTTTATGCGGTGCAAAGGTAATGTTTTTATTCAAAAAGACAAACGAGTACTTAGAAAAGTTCATAATCTATTTTCTCCTCGGGAAAGTTCGGCTATATAAATGAGCTCCTAAGAAGTCCTCTTCAGAAATTAGATGAAACGCTTTAGGTTGACACCTCCTGTTTGTAAATTCTACTTTGGTTGACACTCGCCAACTATCAATAGTTAAACGTTTAAAAAATGACATGACCAAAAAACCATCCTACAGCCTAATCATGAACGGACAAACCCCTACGAACCAGATACTTCACGCGAGCTATTATCAGATTCAATAGTCATTTCTCCTCATAACTTCATGCCTATTTATTGAACTTTCCCTATTCAACTAATCGGCTCACAGCTGTGGACCGGTTAGCTCACAGCTGTGGACTGATTGGCTCACAGTTGTGGACCGATCGGCTCACAGCTGTGAGCCGATTAGTTCCCCCTATCTAAAAGAATAAAATACTGGGCTCATTGAATTAGGTTGACTCTTTAAACTCCGATTCTTTTTATAGTATTCATTGAACATGTTCGATTTCATGTATATAGGATACTACCTAGAGCATAAAAAAAACACCACCCTCTTTATCTCGTAGAGATGACATATAGGTAGAAATAGCCCCCCCACACACAAGACTTCGAATGCTGTAGGCATTCAATAAAAGGATAGAACAAACTATATTGATAGCAATTACAATATATTTCATCATATAACCTGCTGAAAAACATAGCATTTAAATCACATAATTAAGAGAAAGCAATTATATTTGATGTTATCAAAATTCCGCATAAAGTTCTTTTTTGATAAAAAAGGCAGTATTCTTGAAATACAAAGCCCACACACACTAGATGAAAAATTAGAATCATTGATAACAAAATAACTATGAGATTGAACCTATTTTTGATAATTGCTACATTATGCGTTTCAAGTTATTTTGAGGGGCATTCACAATCAAAAATCACTTTCTATTCTGACACAACGTATGTGCTAGATGTCTTCAAACCTATTGATGGCAACTACAACTCTCTTTATGCATCTAAAAAACTCATACTCAGTTCTGAAAAGCCTACTGAAATATCAATCGCTATTGATGACTATGCTTTTATACACTTTAAAGGAGCTGATGATTCAAAGTTTGACTTACTACTGGTTGGCGATGATGATATTCAGGTTAATTATCAAGAAGGTCGTTTCTACTTTGAGGGAGACAATGCCGCCGGGCAGACTTTTCTAAAGGAACAGTATAACAAAGGGAGCTTAGCTCATCTCATAGAGCTTATTAATCCCATTTTTGATGCTTATAAAAACAATGACTTGGTGATAGAAGATATGGAGAATGAACTAGAGGAAATTAAGCGGGCTAATTATAAAGAAAAACTAGATAAACTCCTTCATGAAAAAGAAATTACTCCTGCCTTTAAAGAAAAACTAACTACTGATTTAGAATATGGATATTATAATGTACTGGACGCACTGCTTACAAATCTATTACGAGGAAGAATCATCAAAAGGGATTTAAAAACATCCGAGAGAGATATGATTTTCAAGTATATGGATAACCATATGCTAGATAGTGAATTTATAAACCAAGAAACATTGAAATATCCCTACGCATCTTTTCTAACAGATTACTATGCACTTAGGTATAGAAGCTTGACACAGGATGAAAAAGACAAGCTAACCCAGGGGCATGACATAGATACGTTTGGAAAATGGGCATTTATACTGTTTGCCCCGGAGAGTTTACAAGTAGCATTGTTTGGTAAAATCGCTATGCAACAGTTGATATTTATGTATGATTATTTTGACCTTAATAAAATGCTTGGTTTCCTTTCAGATAAAAAACCGGATAGCGAATATATAACTACCATTCATCAGATTGTAGAGAAAAGCAAAGAGAAAGAACAGGTATGGAGTGAAGAAAGAGAACAAAAAGTCATTTTCCTAGATACAGATGACATCAACTCAGTAGCAGCACTGAGCAATCAGCCCGGCATCCAAGGAAATTATGCTTTTGTTGACTTATGGGCAACTTGGTGCATGCCTTGCATAATGGAGTTTAAGCACCACGAAAAACTAAGTGAGCTTTTAGAAGATTATGACACCATTGTTAATGTGTTTATATCTATCGACAAAGAACATTTAGACGATGAATGGAGAAAGCGCGTAGATGGATTTCAATTGTCCGGCTTCAACCTACGTGCTTCCGAAGAATTTAAAAAAGATCTAAACGAGAAGGTTTATGCCGGAGAAGGCATGCAAAGCATTCCACGATATTTCCTTTTATCTCCCGACGGAAAAGTCCTTCATAAGAACCTCCCTCGCCCAAGCCGGATCAACGAGCTGGAAAAAGTTCTCGATGAGTTAATAAAATAAGCTTGGGGGTAAGCGATTTATGAAGCAGCTTTATAAATTATGTAAGTACATTTTTTTAGGGGGGGGGAAGTAAAGTTGTTGGGCTTAATCTTTTTGACAAAAGAATGTTTGCAATGGATACTTCAACATATGATAAATTCATTTAGTACAGAGGCCAACCTGAGTTCTTTGAAAGAAAAGGAAACATTGCTATTCTCTACTATGTATAAACTTGGAATTATAGAAAGTGTAAAAACTGATATACCATCAATACTATTAATGAGAAATAGAGAGCGTGTGTTTTCAAACAAAGACTATAGATTGATTAACATTACCAACGTTAAATTGTAATTTTTCATGTTGGTTATCATACTCTTCCTTTTTTTTGAACAGAGTTGGGGTGGATTATGTTATAAATAAAACAGTTGATAATTATAAATGTACACGATATGAAACGAGTAGTTCTTTTTCTTTCTTTGATGTTGTTTTCTGTGGGGCTGATGGCTCAGTCATCGTCTGACAACAAGTTTGACCTCCGCAAACTTACTTTTGGTGGGAATATTGGTATGCAGTTTGGCAACTATACCATGATTGATGTTTCCCCCCAAGTGGGCTATAACTTCACGAATAACTTTAATGCAGGTGCGGGTATTTCATACACGTATTTTAAAGACAGCTGGCATCCGGCAGAAGGCAGTAAAATAACGGAAAAACGAAACTACTTTGGATTTAATGTATATGGTCGATATACCGTACTAAACTACTTGGTATTGTCTGTTCAGCCGGAAATAAATGGCATGAGCCGAAAAATAAATGCCCTAGATGTAGATGAAAATAAATTAATCCCCAGTGTTTTAGTAGGCGCCGGACTCCGCATCGGTCCTTTAATGGCTAGCATCTATTACGACATTGTTCAAGACAGCTATTCTCCTTACGGAAACAATATTTTTTACGGGATTAGCTATCATTTCAGTTTGTAAATCACTCTTTCAACAACGAATTATTCCTAAGTCATCTTAAACAAATTCACTTTATTCATAAGAGAAAAGCTCTTAGAAGGTTACGTATAAGTCATAAAAAGCTATCTTTGCAAGAATCTATTCCTCGGTCCGCATTGGATAAGCAAAGGAAGAGAGACTAATACGAGTATATAATTCAAAAAATAGAGTAACGTGAAACATTTGTTTTTAGGAGACGAAGCGATTGCACAAGCGGCTATTGACGCAGGACTATCCGGCGTTTATGCCTATCCCGGAACTCCCTCGACGGAGATTACCGAATATATCCAACAATCGTCTATTGCACAAGAAAGGGGTATCCACAGCCAATGGAGTACCAACGAAAAAACAGCATTAGAGGCTGCATTAGGCATGAGCTTTGCCGGAAAAAGAGCTTTGTGCTGCATGAAGCACGTAGGACTAAATGTGGCGGCAGATGCATTTATGAATGCAGCGATGACCGGAATCAATGGAGGACTTATCATTATCACAGCCGATGACCCTTCAATGCACTCGTCTCAAAACGAGCAAGATAATCGATTCTTCGGGAATTTCGCCATGATACCGATGCTAGAACCTTCCAATCAACAGGAAGCCTACGATATGGTGTATGAAGGCTTCGAATTGTCTGAAAAACTAGGTTATCCCATCCTGCTACGCATCACAACACGTATGGCACACTCAAGAGCAGGAGTAGAAACACGTGAATTATTACCGGAAAAGACTATTTCCGTCCTAGAAGATGCTCGCCAGCGTTTCGTTCTTCTTCCGGCTATCGCCAAAAAGCGTTATAAAAAGATGTTGGAGATGCAGCAAGTATTTGAGGAATCGGCTGAAGACTCATCATATAACCAATATTTTGATGCTTCAGACAAGCGTCTAGGCATCATCACAACCGGAATTGCTTTCAATTACCTTTCTGAGAACTACCCCGATGGATTTACACATCCCGTATTGAAAATATGCCAATATCCCCTACCTCGCAAACACATCCTTCGTATGGTAGAAGAATGCGACGAACTGCTTATTCTGGAAGAAGGAGCTCCGGTAGTTGAGGAACAACTAAAAGGATATCTGGGTATCGGATTGAAAGTTCATGGCCGCCTGGACGGCACTTTAAGCAGAGATGGCGAACTGAATCCGGACTTAGTAAGTAAAGCCTTGGGTAAACCAATGGAAAGCTTTTACACCATACCCGAAGTTGTCACCCCTCGCCCACCCGCTCTTTGTAAAGGCTGTGGGCATCGCGATGTATATGAAGCTCTGAATGAAGTATTGCTGGAATTCCAGATGTCGAAAGTATTTGGTGACATCGGTTGCTATACGCTAGGTGCACTCCCTCCCTTTCGCGCCATTGACTCATGTGTAGATATGGGTGCCTCTATCACGATGGCTAAAGGTGCGGCTGATGCCGGCTTATTCCCTGCCATTGCAGTGATTGGTGACTCTACATTCACTCATTCAGGCATGACCGGTCTGTTGGATTGCGTCAACGAGAACTCGAACATTACCATCATCATCTCTGACAACGAGACAACCGGTATGACCGGAGGACAAGATTCGGCCGGAACAGGACGTATTGAATCCATCTGTTTAGGTATCGGCGTAGATCCTGAACATTTGCACACCGTTATTCCTTTGAGAAAGAACTACGAAGAGATTAAAAACATCATTCGTAAAGAAATCAATCACACGGGTGTATCCGTTATCATTCCGCGCAGGGAGTGTATTCAAACATTAAGTAGAAAAAGAAAGAAAAAAACAGCCAATCAATGAAAATAGATATCATTCTTGCAGGAGTTGGCGGACAAGGGATTTTATCCATAGCCGCCGTGATAGGTGAAGCCGCCTTGAAAGAAGGGCTACACATGAAACAAGCAGAAGTACACGGTATGAGTCAACGGGGTGGTGATGTACAATCCAACCTACGTCTTTCCGACAAACCGATTGCATCAGACCTGATAGGCAAAGGACAAGCAGACCTTATCATCTCACTTGAGCCGATGGAAGCTCTACGCTATCTGCCATACTTACGTAAAGACGGCTGGTTAGTGACTAATTCGAAACCATTTATAAATATCCCTAACTATCCGGAAATAGCAGAAGTAGAAAAGGTCATCAACAGCTTGCCGCATAAAGTATCGCTGGATGTTGAGTCTATTGCACAAGAACTGGGTGTACCCCGCGTTGCAAACATGGTGATGTTGGGGGCTTCTGTTCCTTTCTTGCAAATCAACTACGATAAAATAGCTGAAAGCATTCAGCGTATTTTTGGACGCAAAGGAGATGAAATCGTACAAATCAATCTGACCGCCTTACAGAAAGGATACGAACTGGCTCAGGCTATGAAAGCATAAACTAACGCATGAAAAAGTTATTTATAAGTCTACTGTTTCTTGTTGGGTGTGTTCTTACAACACATGCCCAGCAAGACAACAAAGGCGATGTGCTAGTAAAAGGAGACAAGATACCCTCATTTGAATTAAATAGAAAAGGTGAACGTATCAATTCCGCCAACCTAAAAGGGAAGGTAGTAGCTCTTGTTTTCTTTGCTACCTGGTGTCCTCCCTGTCAAAAAGAACTAGCTGACATAGAGAAAACACTCTGGCCGGAACTGAAAGATAACAAACAATTTTTGCTATTAACAGTTGGTCGTGAGCATACGGACGAAGAGCTTGCTACATACAACGAGAAAAAAGGCTTTACTTTTCCACTTTATCCCGATAAAGACCGTGGTGTTTATAGCTTATTTGCTACACAATATATTCCACGCACTTACATTATCGGAAAAGACGGAACAATTCTTTATCAATCATCCGGATATACTGAAAGTCATCTCACTCAGATGATGCAACTGATTCGGCAAGAATTAAATTAATAAAAAACACTTTTTTTCTAGTTCCATTAACAAACACATAAGTGAGTTCTATTTCTCATTTCAACATTAATATGTATTTTTGCCTTTTATACAAATTTCATATGAGAAAGACAATTCATCTTAAAGATAAATATTTCACACCACTCATACCCTATGAGGATATTAAACAAGCTATCGCTAGAGTAGCGGATGAAATTAAACGCGACTTAGACGATAAGAATCCTCTACTGGTAGGTGTGCTGAACGGTTCTTTCATGTTTGTAGCCTCACTCATGGAAGAGTTGGATGCAGAGTATGAAGTAACATTTGCAGCTTATTCATCCTATAAAGGTGTACGTTCGACCGGCAGTATTGCTGAAATAATGCCTATTCAAATAGATTTTAAAGGTCGCACCGTTCTTTTGCTGGAAGACATTGTAGATAGTGGATTGACAATGAATTTCTTGATGAATAAACTACGCGAAGAAGGAGCTGCTGATGTCAGACTGGCTACCATGCTCTTAAAACCCGAAGCACTGAAATGCGACTTGACTCCTGACTATATCGGACTATCCATTCCTAACGACTTCATAGTAGGATATGGACTGGATTATGATGGGCTAGGACGAGGCTTAAAAGATATCTATAAGGTAGTAGAATAGCCCTTGCAAATTTCCAGCTGCTGAACATGCAGCTAATTTCTTGAATTATATATAAAGACCACTAACCGTATACAAATTTTAAAAGTAAAAGATGTTGAATATTGTGATTTTTGGCGCCCCCGGATCAGGGAAAGGCACACAAAGCGAGCAAATAATTGCTGACTATGGACTTAACCATATCTCCACTGGTGAACTGCTTCGCGACGAAATAGAAAAAAAGTCGCCCGAAGGTATTATTGCTAAGTCGCACATAGACAAAGGACATCTGGTTCCTGATGAGCTAATCAACAAAATGCTAACCAAAGAATTAGATGATGAGAAAAACAAAAAAGGAGTTATCCTGGATGGATATCCAAGGACCATACCGCAAGCAATCGCATTAAAAAAGATGCTTAATGAACGCGGTACCGATGTATCTATCCTACTGGACTTACAGGTTGAAGAAGACGTACTTGTTGAGCGCCTATTAAACAGAGGCAAACAATCGGGACGGTCAGACGACAACTTGGAAATAATTAAAGAACGACTGAAGGTATATCATGCAAAAACAGAACCTTTACTGGATTTCTACAAACATGAGAATAAGTATGAACCCATTAGAGGAGAAGACGGCATTACGATTATCTACAGTCGCATAAAAGATGCAATTAGAAAAGTAAGATAAGTAAGAATATGGCTGAATCAAATTTTGTAGATTATGTAAAGATTTATTGTCGCTCCGGAAAAGGAGGAAGAGGGTCTGCTCACTTCCGCCGTGAGAAATATATCCCTAAAGGAGGTCCTGATGGAGGAGATGGCGGTCGTGGAGGACACATCTACCTGCGTGGAAATCGTAATCTATGGACACTGCTGCATCTGAGGTATGAAAGACATATCATGGCTACCAGTGGAGAAGGCGGTTCAGGCAAACGAAGTTCCGGCAAAGACGGCGAAGACCGATATATCGATGTGCCATTGGGTACGGTTGCCTACGACGCTAATACCGGAGAATTCATCTGTGACGTATCAGAAGATGGACAAGTAGTCATGTTGCTGCGAGGGGGTAAAGGCGGATTGGGAAATGTGCATTTTAAATCATCAACGAACCAAGCTCCACGCTACGCACAACCCGGCGAGCCGTATGAAGACCGTATGGTTATCCTTCAACTGAAGCTTTTAGCAGATGTAGGACTAGTAGGTCTCCCTAATGTAGGGAAATCGACTCTTTTATCAGTAGTTTCTGCCGCCAAACCCAAAATAGGGAATTATCCATTTACAACGCTCGAACCCAATCTAGGAATTGTAAGCTACCGCGATGGACAGTCGTTCGTCATGGCAGACATCCCCGGGATTATTGAAGGGGCAAGTGAAGGAAAAGGACTTGGGTTACGCTTCTTGAGACATATTGAACGCAATTCACTGCTGCTCTTTATGATTCCGGCTGATACGGATAGTATTCAGCAGGAATATGACATTTTGAGCAATGAGCTGGAAATGTACAACCCGGATTTAGCTGAAAAGACACGTGTACTAGCTATTACAAAAAGTGATATGCTAGACGACGAGCTCATAAAAGCTCTTTCTGCTGATTTGCCGGATATCCCATATGTTTTCATCTCGTCAGTAGCCAACAAAGGTATTACTGAGTTAAAAGACCTCTTGTGGGCAGAACTGAATAAAGAAACATTTCAAGACACAGAACGGATTGTGCAACGAAAGATGGATGTATATGCTATTCCTGATACAGAAGACGACCCGGAGATACCGGAAGATGAAGACATAGACGAACCGGAAGAAGATTTTGGTGATTATGACGAATACAGCTGGGATAATTAAGAAACCATCAAACAAACAGATAGAAGTGTTGCAATCAGAGCCAATGAGCTCTTTTTGCAACCTTCTTCATTTTATCTCTACACGTAATGGTGGAGTAAGTAGTGGAGAATTTGAATCACTCAACTTAAAATATAATCCGAATGATTCAGATGAACAGGTGGATGAAAACTGCAAAACACTTTGCCAAAATTTGGGTATTAAACCCGAACAACTAATTATACCTGAACAGGTTCATAAAGATAAAGTAGAAATCATAGACCAACGGTTTATGGATTCATCCAAAATAGAGCAACAGCATCGCTTAGCACAAACCGATGCACTAATCACCAATATACCGGGGGTCTGTATTTCCGTTGCTACTGCCGATTGTGTGCCTATTTTGGTTTATGCCCCGGACAAACAAGTCATAGCCGCTATTCATGCGGGATGGAGAGGTACGGTTGCCCTTATTACTGCCAAGACTATCCAACAACTGATAGACCTTTTCAGATGCAACCCTAAAAAACTAGTGTGCACCATAGGTCCTTGTATCTCGCAAGATATATTTGAAGTAGGTGAAGAGGTCGTTGACAGTTTTAAAGCGGCAACTATTTCGCTCTCTCAACATGGAAAAAGAAATCTACAGACCGGCAAGATGCATCTGGATTTAGCCCATATAAACAAAGACCAACTCATTGCCCAAGGGGTGCTTTCGGAAAACATCGAGCATATAGACTTTTGCACATATACACACCCTGAGCTTTTCTTTTCTGCCAGAAGGCAAGGTATTCAATCCGGCAGAATGCTCAGCGGCATTTGTTTAAGGTAATAACAGCAAAACATTCTGAATGAAACAAATTATACTTTCTGAAGAAATAACAAAAGTTTGCCCGAAATTTCGAGTAGCTGCCATCTCTTGTGAGGTGAAAAATACGGCCTACTCAGAAGCACTGTGGTTAGTAATAGAAAATGAACTTGAAGTGCTTAAAGCATTACGTGTAGATCAAGCCAATAAACTATCAACCATTCAGGCAACTCGACAGGTATATAAGCAATTAGGCAAAGACCCTAACCGCTACCGCCCATCCGGCGAGGCACTACGGAGGCGTATTGTGAAGGGAGATGGACTGTATCAAATAAGTACGCTGGTCGATTTAATTAATTTAGTCTCGCTTAAAACGGGCTATTCCATCGGTGGGTTTGACGAACAAAAGATTGATGGCAAAGAGTTGACACTAGGCGTTGGTCGAGCAGGAGAAATATATCATGCCATCGGTCGGGGATTAATGAACATTGAAGGTCTCCCGGTATATCGCGACCAAGTCGGAGGAATAGGTACCCCCACCAGTGATGAAGAACGAACGGGTATCGACATGAATACGCAACATTTGCTCATGTTAATCAATGGCTACGATGGTTCAGAGCTATTGAAAGATGCTGCTAAATATGCCATCGAATTACTCAACAAATATGCTACACCTACTAATTTACTGATTCATTACTACCCTGAATTAAAGTGATTAACTACTGAGTTCAAGCCAATTTTCATCCTATAACCACATAAAAAAATGCTGAAAAACTTGCGTATTAATAAAAAGCATTAACTTTGTGGCAGTTAACAAATTAAAAAAAAATGATTGAATTAATTGGAAAAAATGCAGGAACCGTATGGACTGTATTAAACGAGAAAGGACAATTAAGTGTTAAAGAGTTAAAGAAAGCAACTAAAATCAGAACAGATAAAGAACTATTTGCTGCTGTTGGTTGGTTGGCAAAAGAAGGCAAGCTATCTTTTAGTGAAAAAGAAGCTGAGATCTTCATTGCTTTGGTCTAAAAAAAGCAAAAAAATCTACCAAGGCTGTTTGATTTTCCTATCAGACAGCCTTTTGTTTTTTACAAATCTTTCTCCCCGCTTCTCAAATATTCTTTAAACATATTGTATAATCCAATTGTTACGGCTATTTTTGTAATAAATTTATCATAAAATGGTCGATAATCAAGATCGTTTATTAGTAGAGTTTGAAGTTCGTGTACATGATTTGATTGCCTTATGTGAAGAACGAAAAAGCAGAATGGAAGAATTAACCGTTTTGCTTACACAAAAAGAAAAGGAACTGAAAGAGGCTAATCAGATAATAAATGAACTAAACAAAAAAAACAACAACCTGTTGACTGCTCATTCTTTAACGTTTAAAGAAGGAGATATAAAAAGCGCAAGACAACGGGTTAATAAATTAGTGCGGGAAGTAGATAAGTGCATTGCACTCTTAAACACATAGAAGCAATGGACGATCATATTCGAATAAATGTACAAATAGCTGAAAAGAATTATCCAATCTGGATAAACAGAGAGGATGAAGCGCTTGCTCGTGAAGCGGGTAAGCAGATACAAAACCTAGTTTTAAAATATCGCCAACAGTATTCATCCGGCAAGATTAGCTCTTGGGATGCTTTAGCAATGGCTACTTTTCAGATATCTGTCGAAAACTTAAAGTTACAGGATCGCAACGATACGAGTCCTTATACTGAAAAGATACAAGAGCTTACAGGAGAAATAAAGCGTTATTTAGAAAGTAAGTAATTGTCAAAGAAAGTACACCGCACTACTTTACCTGGTTTTTTTAATCAGGCAAGGTGGTGCTTTTTTATATATTAATTAAATATTTTTGAAATGGAAATGTATATTATACCCTTGATAGCCTTCCTTGTTGGAGGCGTACTAGTGTGGCTGGCGATGCGTTTCTTCTTCAAGTCTCAGTATAAATCGATCATCCAAGAGGCTGAAAAAGAAGCGGAGGTAATAAAGAAAAAGAAGATGCTGGAAGTAAAAGAAAAATTCCTGCACTTAAAGTCTGATTTGGAAAAGCAAGTCTCTTCCAGAAATGGTAAGCTACAATCAGCAGAAGTAAAGCTCAAACAACGTGAACTGGTTATCAACCAACGTCACGAAGAGGTTCAGCAAAGAAATACTGAAATTGATGCTGTAAAGGAAAACCTTAGCAACCAATTAACTTTAGTTGAAAAGAAAAAACAAGAACTAGACAAACTACATCGTATAGAAGTAGAACAACTAGAAACAATTTCGGGACTTTCAGCTAATGAAGCAAAAGAACGCCTCGTTGAATCACTAAAAGACGAAGCTAAATCTGAAGCTACTTCTTATATCAACGACATTGTTGATGAAGCCAAAATGACTGCTAATAAAGAAGCTAAAAGAATCGTTATTCAGACTATCCAACGCGTAGCTACTGAGACTGCCATTGAGAACTCAGTAACTGTTTTCCACATTGAGTCAGACGAGATAAAAGGACGAATCATCGGACGTGAAGGACGTAATATTCGTGCACTTGAGTCAGCAACCGGCGTAGAAATCGTTGTAGACGATACACCGGAAGCGATTGTTATATCAGGCTTTGACCCTGTCAGGCGTGAAATAGCCCGACTTGCCTTGCATCAGCTTGTACAAGACGGACGTATTCATCCTGCTCGCATTGAAGAGGTAGTGGCTAAAGTCAAGAAACAAGTCGAAGAAGAGGTTATTGAAACCGGTAAACGCACCGTAATTGACCTAGGTGTACATGGCATGCACCCGGAGCTAATTCGCATAATCGGTAAGATGAAATACCGTTCTTCTTATGGACAAAACCTATTACAACACGCTAGAGAAACAGCTAATCTTTGTGCCATCATGGCTTCAGAGCTAGGCTTAAACCCAAAGAGAGCTAAAAGAGCAGGTTTACTACATGATATAGGTAAAGTGCCTGATGAAGAGCCTGAATTACCACACGCAATCTATGGAATGAAGCTATGTGAGAAGTACAAAGAAAAGCCGGATATATGCAATGCCGTTGGCTCTCACCACGATGAAGTAGAGATGCAGACACTACTTGCTCCCATCGTTCAGGTTTGCGACGCTATCTCCGGAGCTCGCCCGGGAGCACGCCGTGAAATAGTAGAAGCCTACATCAAACGATTAAAAGATTTAGAAGAGTTAGCCCTATCATACCCCGGCGTATTGAAGACCTATGCTATCCAAGCAGGTCGTGAACTACGCGTAATCGTAGGTGCAGAGAAAATAGACGATGAGGCTACAAACAACTTATCAAATGAAATTGCAAAGAAAATTCAAGATGAGATGACTTATCCCGGACAAGTTAAAATCACCGTAATACGTGAGACTCGTTCAGTTAGTTATGCAAAATAAAAGCAGCTGATAGCTATAAAAAAAGGAATCTTCCGATGGAAGATTCCTTTTTTTATAGGGTAAACCGTGGTAAGATGCCTTAAGCATTCTTACCGCAACAGTTCTTATATTTCTTTCCGCTACCACATGGGCAAAGATCATTCCTACCTACTTTCTTCTCGGTACGAATGGGCTCTAACTTTTGAGGCTCTTGAGGAGCTTGATTTTGTTCCGGAGCACCACGACCATCCAGTTCTGTTTTCTCTGTACGATAGCGGCTCATATCTCTACGCTTTTGAGGAGCAGCCTCACGCACTTGCACACGTTTTTGCTCTTCCGGTTCGTCACGTAAAGGCACTTGCCCACGCATCAAGATAGAAACAGTCTGACGGTTCATTGTATCAACCATTGTTTTAAACAAATCAAACGATTCCAATTTATAAATCAGCAGTGGATCTTTATTCTCATAACTGGCATTTTGAACCGAATGACGTAAGTCATCCATTTCACGCAGATGCTCCTGCCAAGCTTTATCTATCGTATAAAGCACAATGGCTTTCTCGAAAGACTTCACTATCGATTTAGAATTTGACTCGTAAGCTTCTTTCAGATTACAAGACACGTTATACATCTTCTTACCATCAGACAATGGTATCATAATGTTTTCATAGCGCGCGCCTTGTGTTTCATACACATGCTTAATTACCGGTTCAGCCACCTCAACGATACGTTCCATACGACGTTTGAAATTCGCTAATGCGGAGCTGTAAAGTTGCTCACCTGCTTTTTCAGACTTAGTGTTTTTAAAATCTTCAGCTGTAAGAGGTGATTCAATAGATAACACCTTAAATACATCCAACTTAAATCCTTCGTAGTCCATTGCATCTACATTAGAATCAGCAATAGCCTGGCATGTATCGAAAATCGTGTTCATCACATCCATCTCAATACGTTCGCCCATCAAGGCATGGCGACGACGTGTATAAATCACATTACGCTGTGAGTTCATCACATCATCATATTCCAACAAACGTTTACGGATACCGAAGTTATTCTCCTCCACTTTCTTTTGTGCACGTTCAACTGACTTACTCAGCATATTATGCTCCAGCACTTCACCTTCTTTAAAGCCAAGCTTATCCATCATACCTGCAATCTTCTCAGAGGCAAATAAGCGCATCAAGTCGTCTTCAAGCGAAACAAAGAACACAGATGAACCCGGGTCTCCTTGACGACCGGCACGACCTCGCAGCTGACGGTCAACACGGCGGCTTTCATGACGTTCTGTACCAATAATTGCCAACCCACCTGCATCACGCACAGCTTGCGTTAGCTTAATGTCTGTACCACGCCCTGCCATATTCGTAGCAATAGTTACTGTTCCTGCCTGACCGGCTTGGGCTACAATATCCGCTTCTCTTTGATGCAGTTTCGCATTCAACACATTGTGCTCAATATTACGCATGCTCAACATACGACTCAGCAGCTCAGAAATCTCAACAGAAGTAGTACCCACCAAGACCGGACGTCCGGCAGCAATCAACTTACTGATTTCATCAATCACTGCGTGATATTTTTCGCGCTTTGTTTTATATATCCGGTCGTTCATATCGTTTCGAACAATCGGACGATTGGTTGGTATTACAACCACATCTAACTTATAGATATCCCACAATTCACCTGCTTCCGTTTCGGCCGTACCGGTCATACCAGCCAGCTTATGATACATACGGAAATAGTTCTGCAAGGTAACTGTAGCAAATGTTTGCGTAGCGGCTTCTACCTTCACACGCTCTTTTGCCTCAATAGCCTGATGCAAACCATCTGAGTAGCGACGTCCTTCCATGATACGTCCTGTTTGCTCATCAACAATTTTCACTTGCTCATCAATCACTACATATTCATCATCTTTATCAAACAATGTATATGCTTTCAATAACTGATTGACCGTATGCACTCGTTCACTCTTGACAGAGTAGTTAGCCAGCATTTCATCACGCTTGGCTTGCTTTTCTTCATCGGTCGAGTTATGGTTATCCAATTCAGCCAGTTGAGAAGCAATATCAGGTAAGATAAAGAATGTAGGGTCGTCCGTTTTACCAGTCAACAAGTCAATTCCTTTATCGGTCAGTTCAATGCTATTATTCTTTTCGTCGATAACAAAATACAGTTCATCAGTAACCTGATGCATATTACGCATATTCTCTGCCATATAAAAGGCTTCAGTCTTCAACATGCGTGCCTTCACCCCTTGTTCACTCAAGAATTTTATCAACGGTTTATTCTTCGGATACCCTTTAAAGGAACGATAAAGCAACAAGCTACCTTCTTCTTGCGCTTGCTCATCGTCACTCGCCATTTTGGCTTTAGCCTCAGTAAGCAATTTCGTTGTCAAGTTGCGTTGTGCATTCACCACAATCTCTACATTTGAACGAAACTCTTCGAACAGTTGCTCTTCACCACGAGGTACAGGACCGGAAATAATCAACGGTGTACGCGCATCGTCAATCAATACCGAGTCAACCTCGTCGACAATCGCATAATTATGCTTACGCTGCACCAATTCTTCCGGGCTATGCGCCATATTATCACGCAGGTAGTCAAACCCAAACTCATTGTTAGTACCAAATGTGATATCGGCATTGTATGCAGCACGTCGAGCATCCGAGTTAGGCTGATGTTTATCGATACAATCTACAGACAGACCGTGAAACATATACATAGGTCCCATCCACTCAGAGTCACGTTTTGACAGATAGTCATTCACCGTTACGACGTGCACCCCGTTTCCGGTGAGTGCATTCAAGAACACCGGCAAAGTCGCAACCAAGGTTTTTCCTTCACCCGTTGCCATCTCAGCGATTTTCCCTTTATGTAGCACAACCCCTCCAAACAACTGAACATCATAATGAACCATGTCCCAAACGATTTCAGCACCACCGGCAATCCAATGGTTTTGATAAATCGCTTTATCGTCTTCAATACGTACAAAGTCGTGCGTAACGGCCAACTTACGGTCAAATTCCGTTGCAGTTACTACTATTTCTTCATTCTCTTTGAAACGTCTGGCAGTATCTTTCACAATAGAAAAAACCTCTGGCATCACTTCTTCCAGAATAACTTCCAGCTTTTCGGTTATTGCCTGTTCTATCTTGTCTATTTCAGCCCAGATTGGTTCACGCTCTTCCGGTTCCAGCTGCTCTACTTTCACTCGCAGAGCTTCAATCTCAGCTTTCTCGTCAGTTACGTACGCATCTATTTTTTTTCTGATTGACTGAGTCAGTTCACGCAGTTCGTCATTTGATAGCTGAGTAACAGAAGGATAAGCAGCCTTAATCTTATTTACAAAAGGCGTGATTTCCCTCAAATCTCGCTGTGACTTGTTGCCGAACAACTTCGTCATAAATTCATTAAATCCCATATTTTTAGTTTATTTTTTCTTCATTAATTTTGGATAACTCTCTTAGCGGCTGTTGACGACAAGCATTGGGCGGCCTGATGCGCAACACATGAGTTATCGTAGGAGCTATTTCAGTAGCTTTCACCTCGCGATAAATCTTTTGAGGTGGTATATTTTCTCCTAAAAAGATTAACGGTGTAAGTACTGCATTATTTCGTACCGTTTTTACTTTCTCTTCCGGTATTTCATTATTAAGCACCCATCCGGGTTGTAGCTCTATTACTAGATCACCACGCCCTTGCTGGTGTATTCCGTATTTATATTTAGAGGTATTTTCATTCCAATTACTGGCACGCAGCTCCAAGTCGGTTAAAACATATTGCACGCCGCTAAACTGAGAAATAAATTCAGCCGCTTTGTTCTGCATCTCCTCCAGACTTTGCTTTTCATCTTCAATCAATTTCCTGTTCAGGAAGATCTGATTGTTATAATATCCTTGCACCCATTTCTTTTGCCCATAGGTAGTCATCAGATACATATTAAGCAAAGCCAAACAGCGCTTGGGGTAGAACTCTCCTCCACCCGGGTTTAGAGGTTTGGAATATTCCTCATCACTCATATAATAGCCTGAACCGGTAAAGACTACTAATATATTACGCAAGCCTATTTTATGGTCAAGCGAATTGAGTAGTTCTGCGATATTTCGATCCAACTGATAATATGTATCCTGAATTTCGTAGGTATATTCTTTATTCATGTTGCCCTGATAGTTCCCTGCATAATACGTAATTGACAACATATCCGGACATGACCGTGTTCCTAATTCCGCATGCTCAACAAACTGCAGCGCCATCCGGTTTACTTCCGTATTGACTAAAGCCGAAGTTTTAAAATTGGGGTAACAATCGGGCGTATTATCTACAAAGGTGTACTTAAAAGGTATATCGTCCATCACATACGGAAAAGCTTTGTATGCATCTAACGACAACGAAGGAGTCCACGCCATCTCTCCTATTCTGGTAGATAATGATTCGACACCGGCATTTAGTTTATCGGCATACCAGGGCATATCGTTATAATAAGTAGAAGTAGCCCATTTACCTGTAGCATCATCAATCCAGAAAACACCATTAGCAGTATGTCCGGCCGATAAAATAGCTGCTTCAGCATCCGGTGCCACAGCATAGACATCACTACGACCGGCAGAAGCGATTTTCAACTCATCGCCTATCGTTGAGCTTAATAGCTTACGGGCCGAAAAACGATCGCGTGTATAGTTTCCTAGATAATCTTTATCGTATAAGACAGACACTTCCTGATCGGCCTGCCAATCATAGATTTTCTCACTTGATATACCATGATAATAGGGATAAGCTCCGGTAAACAACGAAGCGAAGGCACTCGCTTGATCCAAACCATCAAACTCGAACTCTATGTTATTATATACAAGTCCTTCTTTTAGCAAGCGTTTAAAGCCGCCTTCACCAAAGGTTTGATAAAAATATTCAATATAGTCTCCACGCAACTGTTCAACTGTAATACACACGACCAATTTAGGCACAGCTTGTTGTGCACCCATGTTGGTTGCTACTAAGACAGCGATTAGTGAAGCGATTAATTTTCTCATTTATTCATTATTTCATCCAGGGAATGACTTTTCTTCCTTTCCTTTTTCCAGCGACTTATGTTATCTATTGTTCTACTGAATATAAGTAACACAAAACCTAAAACAGCAACATTCACATATTGGGTAATAAAGAAGGTGGCTATAAGGAAAATAAGAAATGTTGCAAAGTTAATAAAATGATACCAGATAGCCAGTCTATTCAACCCTTTTACCGCAATTAAAAGCGCACCTATCAGATGGAAAGGATGCATCCATAAAACATTCCAATTGGGATAAGTAGCCGGATGAATTGAAACAAAACTGATAAAATAAACGATACAGCCACCTACGCCTAAGACGAAGAAAATTGTTACATCAAACCAACGATAATAGCGATTCTTGTTCAACTCTAAATACGTGATTACAACATAGAGTATCAAAAACAGTAACAGGAAAGTCATCGGTGTAAAGATACCGGGTCCCTCCTCTTCCCTGGTTTCTTCAATCAAAATATGTGTTTCTGCTACTACCGGTCGATCTGTACCATCAGAAGTTATCGTTTTAGCAGTTTCCAAAGCATTTTTTAAATATTCAGGCAAGAAAAACGTCTCACGTGGAGTAATTTCATCATCCGTAGGAGCACCTAACACCAAATCACAACCCAGTGTTTGCCACGGTTTATTACGCGTGCAATAATTGATTAGGTCACGAAAAGACAGATGCATTTCCGGAAAATCATAGATGACCTCTCCTCCCGCAAAACGTTCAATCAAGTCGGCCGGACGTGTCGAACAGTTGTCATAGAAGAAGTTATACCTATACTCTGCATTTTCAGGCTGTGCATTCAAAACCAAGGCTTCCCAAAAAGCTTGTTTTTCCTCTTGATTCAGATTCAGCACCTGTTCAGTAATACCAAATCCGGTCATTACAGCATCTGTGATATAATAGCGCGTATCATATGCCCGAAGCAGGTAGTCAGTCTCACCCTTCACAAAACGATAAATAAAGTGAGGCTTTTCCGGGTTAAAATATCCGTAATTAAAAAGAAGATCTAACGCATGTTCCGCATCAACAACTCGAATAGACGTATGTCCATAGGGTGTGAAAACCTCATCATCATAGGGCGTACTGGTCAACAGACTGATTTTGGACTGTTCACTAAGCGTAACTTGACTATGAGAGGTGAATGTTACTGCAAAAAGTAATATATATATTAGAAGAAATCTACTCATTTGGATTATACCAATTAAAATTTGCACAAAGCTACAAAAAACAACGGATTGAACACTAGAACAAGCTTTTGTTCATATTTTTTTCAAATCATTGGGAGTTCTAAAAAATGATGATACCTCAAACGCATCAATTCAGTCTTTAAAACAGTATTTTCCACCTCTCTTTACCTGTCAAAATCTTCTATTTTCCATTCATCTACCCATTTGAGCACCGGTAAATCATTTTCAAATAATACAGGAAGCCATACATACCTCCCGTCAATGGGATTTTTAGGATTCCAACGGTCAGCCATAAATAGAAATGCATCTTTCTTTCCTTGAATAGGTTGTAAGTAGGTAGATTGCGAATAAAAAGTCAGTTCAGCATGATTGCCTACACAAGGATTTGGATGTAACGTCCATGGTCCTAAAATATGGTTGGCTGTCAAGAGTCGTGCAGCATTGGGGTCCCACCCTGTACATCCGGAAGTAATCATGAAATAACGCCCATCTTTCTTAGCGATAGCCGGAGCCTCGTTATGCCCTCCCGGTTCTACACGTACATATTTCCCGGAATGAGTCAAATAATCATCCGTCAACTCAGCAATATGAATCGTCAGATTCTCCTCAGACGAATAGATATGATAGGCTTTTCCATCATCATCTACATATAGCGTCATATCGCGCGACATCTGCCCACCCGGTTGGTCGCGACGTACAAACAGTCCCTCCTCCATCGCCTTACGCCATTCAGGCGTCCACCATTCTTTGAAATCACTTTCTTTCACCAATGACTTCTGTTGTTCTTTCATCATATCCAAAGGCCATTTTCCGGGGTTTACCCGCGCATTGCTCACCAGCTTATAAGGACCGGTCACCCGATCACTTACAGCGATAGCCACCTGAGCCGCCGAATACCCTTTACCCTTTAATTCAAGATGAAAGTACATCACAAACTTGTGGGTCTTTGCATTATAGATAACTTTTGGACGCTCAATCGTACATCCCTTGACCACCGGACTGCTCTCATCATTCGAAACAGAAAAGGCCACCCCCTCATTGGTCCAGTTGTACAAATCGGCAGACGAATAGCAGGTAACTCCTACCAAAGCAGCGTTTGTCCATTCGTCTTTATGCTCTCCAAACCAATAGTAACGACCATCTTTGTACAACAGTCCACCACCGTGTGCGTTAATGACTTTCCCTTCTGTATCAAACCATAGTTTTCCGGGGCGAATAGAGGTGTATTTCCCGGCAAACTCTTGCGCTTCGACATCCATAAGAGGCGACAAAAACAACCAAACAGCCAGCAAAGCAAAAAGTGTTTTTATATTCATAATTAGTAGGTATTTATAGTGGATATTTCAAGTATTAAAAGTCAGTATCGGTTCAATCCCCTCTTTATATGGCTGCATTATAATCCATAGACTATCCGATAAAGTGTCTGCTGCACCTCATCATAGTGTTTTTTCAAATCCAATCCATAAGCCATGAGATACATCGGAATGTAAGGTTCTTCTTCTCGGTATGGGGGTTGTGCATAGTCGTGCGTGTCCAACGTAAAGCCCAGTCGTTCATAAAAAGAAATCCGTCGCTGCGTCAATTCATCCACCGGTCTTTCCACTTCCAGAATAATAGGATATTTTTCCATCTCCTGCAATGTTTGCATAATATAAGCACCAATTCCTTGATTACGAAAAGCCGGATTAATCGCAAAATGTTCCGCAAAAACAAATTGCTCAAACTGCCAATAGGTTATAAAGCCGGCGTATTGCTCATCCAGAAATACCGCTTTAATATGAAAGTTTGGGTTTTCATCCACATAACGTTTGGCTATAGAAAAGTCTCTTCGCTCTCCGGCAGGAAACGCATCCGTATAGGTCTGCTTAATATCATTCAACACCGGGTCTAAAGAACTAGTCACCTCTCTATTAGTCACTTTCACATTCATCTTCCTTTTCATTTTTTTATTACAAAACGGTTGTTCTTTCATTATTCAGCACATTACTAAACAAAAAAGAACAACACTATTAAACATTTCCGACACAAGTCGACCAAGGAAGTAAAGATAGCAAGAAGCTATTAAACAGCGAAATAACTTTCTAACTCTTTCAGCGTATCTTCAGCTGTATTTAAGTCTTTAATAATAAGCCCTTTTTCCAGTACAACAATACGCTTACAAACTTCCGTCACATGATTCAAGTCATGGCTGGATATCAACATCGTCATGCCCGTTTCTTTATTCAAATCGGCTAACAAACGTTTCAGTCGAATTTGCGACGAGGGGTCTAAGGCTGTAAAGGGTTCATCCAGAATCAGCACTTGTGGATCACCTATTAAGGCTGCTGCAATACCTATCTTCTTTTGATTACCCTTGGAGAAGGTACGAATCAACTTTTTTGTTCCCAACACCTCCCCATTAAATATTTCTTTCATTTTGTCTAACAGGGCATCCACTTGTTCTTCCGAACGATCGTGCAGTTTCCCTACAAAATAAAAATACTCTTCCGGGGTCAAGTAGTCAATCAAGAAGCTTTCATCTAAGAAAGAACCGGTAAACATCTTCCAAGAATCATTACGAGCTACTTTTTCTCCACTCGTAATCACCTCACCGGATGTTGAAGCCGTTAAGTCCAGTATTAAACGGAAAAGGGTGGTTTTCCCTGCTCCATTATTGCCTACCAGACCAAAACTCTCACCTCCAGGAATAGTCAGCGAGGGAATATCCAAAACGGTTACCCCATTATACGCTTTACTTAATTCATTAATTTCTATCATCGTATGTATGTTTTTTTATTTATTCACTTTCACGGTAGCTCTCAGCAAGCAGGTATTTCCTTCGTTGAAATTGTTTTACACAGATATTCAACAACTGCTTATGAAACAACAATCCCACAAAACCTAACATCCCCATGATAAGCAGTGAAATTTCAAAAGAGAAAAACAGATTTAATAAAGCAATAGACCCCCATGGCAGAACAATAACCGGAAATATCACCAAGAAGTTCTTAATGGTCATACCCTGAGTGTTCATCGTATTTCCTTTACTAAGGTCTAAAGGCTTCGTATTATAGGTAGCCAGAAAAACATAGAAAAAAACATTGAGCCCTAAGTTCACCATAAGAGCAGCCACGTGCAGATAAACAATTTTCATCCCAAAGAAAAAATAAGGCGTGGTCAAGATAAAACTTAATATACAAAAGCCACTCATCAAATAATAATTCGCCTCGATATACTCACGTGCCGAAATGTTTTGTGTCATCATACCATCAAAGTACATACCGTCCCAGGCGATGAGCCATTGTCCAAACAGAAACATCATAAATCCCGTGATAAAGATGGCTGCAAAAAACAACATACCTCCCTCATAGAGTTCCATTCTTGGATAAAAAATCAACCCATACAGTAAGAAAAATCCGGTCGTATATAAAACCTGTTTCGTCCGTTTATGACGCAATATCAGTTTAATTTCCAGCTCTATAATACTTCCCAGCTTACCAAACCGATCTAAAAAAGAAAGATTATTCATTCCTAAAGCCGAGTCAGATGTAGAACGATTAAAGGTGTCTAAATAATAGTTTTGCCTAAAATAAAGCAGGTTCAACCCATAGGCTATAGCTACTAAAGTCAAAGGAATGATTAAGCCAAAGGGTGAAAACAAAGCAAATTCGAAAATGACTGACGACCAATCAGAGAAGGGGACCAGTTTAAAATAGTCTAAAGCAAAAACACCTCCAAGACAAAGGATAATGGCTAGTATTCCCCATATACTCATTCCAAACTTTCGCTTTAAAAAAGCTGTCAGAAAAGAGTCAAACCACATGACAAAAATGACTAACAAAACAAATCGGAATGCAGTAAATCCATCATAATAAGCCGCTGTTGAGCGTATAGCCAAAGGAACAATCAATAAAAGAGAAAAGTAGTTGACCGGATTTATCAGCGGTTTGAGCAATAAGAAATGAATCAGTTTAGAACGTTTAACCGGAAGTGTCAGGTAGTTTTGTATCGCAACCGTACTTAGTTGTTGCATCAAAAACCGTAAAGTCACACTCAACAAGATTATATAAATCAGCCCCCTTAGTATCAGCTCTGTAGGGTTATACTCATTGGATACCTCTTCTAAAATTCTATCCAGGAAAAACCCGGTAAAGAGCAAAACGCCAAGCATATAAACGCCAAACAGCCCATAAAGAATATTTGTAAAGAGATTTTTATAAAAAGCTTTTGAACGAAGTCCTTTCTTCAGTTCATGTGAAAACAAATCACCATAAGTCATGGTCTAGTATTTTGATTATCGTTAAAAGATGAAGAGAAGAGGCTTGAACATGTTGGCTCACACCCCTTCTCAATGATCTAAATTTTCTCTCCATAAGCCAAGTCTCCGGCGTCTCCCAGACCGGGTACAATATACGAATGTTCGTCTAGCTCATCATCTAACGCTGCTATCCAAACAGTTGTATTCTGTGGCATATTTTCTTCGATATACTCAATAGAAGGTTTGCTGGCTATGACACTGGCTACATGAATCTGACTGGGGGTTCCCTTGGTCAACATGGCTTGGTAAGCCAAATCCATGGAACTCCCGGTGGCTAACATAGGATCTATCATAATCAACGTCTTCCCTTCTATAGAAGGAGAGGCTATATATTCAATATGTATATCAAAATTCAAGCGGTCTTTATACTTTCGATAGGCAGAAACAAACGCATTTTCCGCATAGTCCAAACAATTTAAAAACCCTTGGTGAAAAGGCAAACCGGCACGTAAAATAGTAGCCAACACCACTTCGTCATCGGGCGTACTCATCATAGATACACCCAACGGACTTTGGATTGGCTTCATACTATATGTAAATCGCTTACTTATCTCATACGCCATCAATTCTCCGATACGCTCAATATTTCTTCTAAAGCGCAAACGGTCGGTTTGAATCTGTACATTACGAAGTTCTGAAACAAAATGATTGATTATGGTGTTTGTATCACCAATATTTATAATCTCCATCGTATGCTACACTCCTTTTTTAGTTTTTCAACCATTGGTCTAACCAGGAGAAGAACACACGCTGAAACAAAACACCATTTTGTGGCTGCAATATCCAATGATTTTCGTCCGGATAAATTAACATTTCTGTTGGCACACCCCGTAGTTTTGCAGCATTAAAGGCACTCATACCTTGTGATGCCAAGATACGAAAGTCTTTCTCACCATGCGTTACAAGGATAGGCGTATCCCATTTATCAACAAACAAATGAGGAGAGTTGGCATACGTTCGCTGAGCTACCGCATTACTTTTATCCCAATAAGCACCCCCCATATCCCAGTTGGCAAACCACATTTCTTCTGTTTCCAAATATTGTTGCTCCAGATTGAAAATACCGGCGTGTGCAATAAATGCTTTAAAACGCTTTTCATGATGTCCGGCTAACCAATAAACGGAGAATCCTCCATAGCTGGCACCTACAGCACCTAGCCTGTCGGCATCAACATAGGGTTCTTTAGCCATTGCATCAATTGCAGAGAAATAGTCTTTCATGTTTTGACCACCATAATCACCACTGATTTGTTCCAACCATTCCTGACCAAATCCGGGCAATCCGCGACGGTTAGGTAAGACTACAATATAGTCGTTGTGCGACATGATACACGGATTCCAACGATAACTCCAAAACTGGCTAACGGTGTTTTGTGGACCACCCTGACAATATAACAAGGCGGGATATTTTTTCTTCGGATCGAAGTTAGGAGGCAAAACAACCCAAGTAAGCATCTCTTTTCCATCCGTTGTTTTAATCCAACGTGGTTCTATAGTCGGTCGGTCTAGCTGCGCCAAGATTTCTTTATTCTCAAAGCTTATCTCTACGGCCTCACCATTTTCCATGTTGATACTGAATATTTCAGCCGGGTCTTGCATAGATTGACGTACACCAATCATATTTCCGGCAACTACATCCAAACCTACATAGTCATATTGTCCGCTGGTTATTTGACGGATTTGCTTATCCATACCCATTTGCCAAATATGCGTAAGTGCTTCTTTACAAGCTATGAAATAAAAAGATTGTCCATCTTCATCCCATAAGAAACCATCGACATTATAATCGAATGCATCGGTCATATAAGTTTTATCACCTGAAGACATATCCATCATAAATAGGCGAGTTTTATCAGACTCGTACCCATCCCGCTCTTGGCTAATCCATGCCAACGACTTACCGTCAGGAGAAAACTGGGGTGCCGTGTCATATCCCATCATGCCTTCTGTCAAATTACGAGTAGTGCCGGAACTTATATCGTATAAATACAAATCCGAATTGGTAGATATTGCATATTCAAGACCGGTCTTTTTACGGCTTACATACACGATTTGCTGACCATCAGGCGACCAGGAGAAATCGTCAATTCCTCCGAAGGGTTTCATCGGACATTCATAAGGCTCACCTTCCATGATATCTTTTGCTTCACCCATCATTTTTCCGTCGAATGAAGCTAGAAAAGGATGAGGTATTGTTTCTACCCATTCGTCCCAATGCTTATACATCAGGTCTTTTACAATCCTACCTGTTGCTTGTGGCAAATCCAGATAGATATCTTTCGTTTGCCCCTTAACTGCAATCTCACTGATAAATAACAACTGACTGGCATCCGGAGAAAAGGCAAAGCCGTGGACTCCCCCGGCATAGTTGCTCACCCGTCGCCTATTCGTCCCGTCAGCACTCATTAGCCATATCTGAGACGAACCGCTTTCTGAAGATAGAAAAGCAATTTCTTTTCCACCGTTAAACCATACAGCATTTTGCTCACTCTGTGGTGTCTGTGTCAACTGTTTCTTATTGTTTCCATCAACATCTACCGTGAATAGTTCTCGATTTCCCTTATTCTGTTCTATACTAAAAAAGGAAGCTCCATACAAAACCTTTTTGCCATCGGGCGAAAGCTTTGCACCACTTACGCGTGACATACTATATAAAACTTCAGGAGTCAGCTTCCCATCAGTGATAGTAGGCGTAGGTCGTTCAATCAACGGAGCCTTTTCCTCTTTTTCTGCCTGGGGAGAGCATGAACCCAATAAAATAGATACTGCCATGATACTTCCAATCGTTACCTTCTTCATAATTTTTGTTCTAATATATTGTAATATAGATGCGAAAATACTAATTAAAATTATATCTTTGTGGTTATTAATTGAACAACCTAATTATTTTACAGTATGAATAAAATTTTGTTATACACAATAGCGGCTGCTACTATTTTAGCCTTAGGTTCTTGTAAAGCTAAACAAAGTGCATACAAAGCTGCTTATGAACAAGCAAAAGAGCGTGAGATGACCTCACCAGTAGTTGAAGAAGAAAAAGAAGAAGTAAGCATAACGCCTGTTTCTAAACCTAAGACTTCGGCTAATCAAACAACTCGTACAGAAAGAATCAATGCTTATCAAGGAGAAGACGCATCGGGTTTGAGAAAGTTCAGTGTGGTTGTTGGTAGTTTCCAAAATAAAACAAATGCCTACTCTTTAAAAGAACGCTTAGCTAACGATGGCTACAAACCGGTTCTTGGAGAGAACGAACAAGGCATGTTGCGCGTAATCATCACGAGCTTTGACAGCAGAGCTGAAGCAGCTGAAAGCCGCGACGCAGTAAAAGCAAAATATGCTCCTAACTTTCAGGATGCATGGCTGCTAGAAAGACAAAACTAAGAGAAAAACTCCTCAATACACTAAAAAGGCATACTTCACCGTATGCCTTTTTTTATTGTATGTTATCAACCCCTCGTTTTCCTCATAAGCATAAAGTCCCAACCTGTTCACCCCACACATCTCACCTTTCTTAAACCTCATTGGTTATGTCTTTAAATCAGTCTAAAAACATCTAAACCAGATACTTTCTACGTAGTAGTAGCCGTTTATCAGAACAGATTATCCTGTTTGAATAGAGAGAATAAATTAATTCCCTCTACTCAACTAATCTTTCAACGAACGTAAGAAGAGCTTTTAACGAATGTAAGAAGCTCTTTTGAGCCTCGTTAAAAGCTCTTCTTACAAGGCTCAAAAGCTTAGTTGAATACTGTCTTTATAAAAAAACACCCTACTCTTTCTTCAAAAAGAATATACCGAACGAATGATTCAACAACAGCTAAAAAAAAGCATCCGATCAAAGCAGTAGATCAACTCATCCCGGAAAACGAAACAGCACACTCATATACAATGAATTACGCACTGTTGTTACGACACAAAAAAGGCATACCGCTTGGCATGCCTTTTTGTATAACCTTACAAATACGATTGGTTTATTTAATCTCGATAAACTTAACAGTAGCCACCGTATTCTGTGTGATAGGAATAGCCATATTCTGCCCACCCGTAATCACCATACTCATATCTATCCCCACCTTTGTTTCAACATAAATAGGAAACAACGTTGTTTTATCATGAAGTGAATAGGCATCACTCATGCCGCTTCCTTCCATAGTCATATTCATACCCATTTGGGCAATTTCTGCTGAAATCTCCATCGGACCACTACTATTGATTCGATAATATTCCTTTCCTTCTTTTGTTTCTTTTCCTACGAAAGTATATCCTTCTTCAAAGGTAGTAGCGATAGGAAATGGCGAGCCCATTGCGCTTATCGTGTCATTGGTTTGCACCGTCCATTTAGCACCTTTATCTGTTTTCTTACCAGGGAGTGACTGCAACTTTACTCCGGTAGCTAACTGACTAACCATATTTCCGGCAACTCCAGAGGCTTGTGTAAGCACCTCGTTTTCCAGAATCTTCCCTTTATTATTATACGTTGTTCGCATCTTTAGGTTTAAGTTATCAAACCGGATGGTTGTATCTTGTCCCATAGCCGATGAGTTAGCTGATATTTCATCCCAAGTAAATAAGACGGAAAAATCGCCGTTCGATTCAACTTTTTCAATCTCCATCTTGGCTTTACCAACCGAAGATACTTTTATTTCCATCTCCATCCCTGACATGTTTTGCACCATATTCATGGTCGAATTAACCTCTAATGCATACTTCTTACTAGGAATGGGTTTAAAGGTCAAATCAACACTTTGACCAAACGTAGCTACGGTAAAAAACAGTGCCGGAATAAACAACAACTTCTTAATGTTCATTTTTTATTTTTTTCTGGTTCTATAATACTGAAATAATTATTCGAATTAGCCATTTTCCATGCCACTCGATAGCCTAATTGTGCTATTTTACGGACTTTCGTGTGGTTTATTTTATCAGGATTATCACCTACGCGATGATAGTCGTTATGTAAGCCGGAGGTAAAACCAATGGCAGAAATACCTTTTTTATAGAAAGGATAATAATCACTTGATTGATATAAATCAAAACTCATTTCTTCTTTTTTGAGACCGGCTTCAGGTATTTCAGCATTCACAAGCTTTGTTAATTCAGGGTTATACTTTTCACCTACTACATAGAGCGTATCAGTCCCATTCCGTCCGACCATATCCATATTAATCATACCAACCGTTTTTTCTAAAGGAAACAGAGGATTGTTTGTATAATAAGTTGATCCTAACAGCCCTCGTTCTTCGGCTGTAAATAGAATAAACACCAGACTTCTGGCCGGTTTCTTTCCGGACTTACTGAAAGCCTTGGCAATGGCCATCACAGCTGCTGTTCCCGAGGCATTATCGTCAGCTCCATTCATGATTGAATCATTCAAGTGATTGGCTAAATCCGATACACCGATATGGTCATAATGCCCTCCTACGACAACAAACTCTTTCTTTAGTTTAGCATCTGATCCTTCTATCCAACCAACAACATTCTTTGAAGGAAAACTTTTCTCATCTAATGAGACTGCCAGTTCAAGAGATTGATTTTCAATAGGGAAAGAAATAGGTTTCAAGTTTGCATCTATATTCTCTTGCAAGGTTCGCAAAGAGTCTACTCCTCCGACTATTTCATCAATGATTTTCCAGCCAACCTGAACAGCAGGTAGAGTGTTCTCAGACGATTCAGTCAACTCATAAATCGGGCTACTATTGTGCTTCATATATAAGCTTCTCCACAAATAACCCTGTGCAGTTATTGCTATATTATCAATTGGATCAGTCACAAGTAGAAACCCAATAGCCCCATGTTCAGTTGCATTTTTGACTTTATAGTCTATATCAGCATATTTAGCTGCCTCTTTTGTAGCAAAATCACTACCGGCATCTTTTTTGCGAGGCGCTTGCTTCATCACAAGCACTATTTTCCCCTTAACGTCTATATTCTTATAATCATCATAGTTATACTCCGGGGCAGTAATACCATAACCGGCAAAGACTATCTCTCCTTTGACCTTGCCTGAAACGGTATTAAATAAAGGTGTGAAATGACTCTTTAATGTAAATACATGATTGACTCCATCTTTTGTTAGAAGAAAGCTACACTGGTCAACATCTAGGTCTTTACTAACAAAAGGCAATGATTGAAAATAAGATTTATTGACGGGCTTTACGCCATATTCCTTGAGCTTTGAAGCAATATAGTCAGCTGCTTTATCAAGCTCAACACTTGGTGTAGACCGCCCACGCATATCATCAGCAGCTAAATAATCAATCAGCTCTTTAACCATCGGCTCAGATATCTGATTCAACCCCTTGACGGGTACATCCTGAGCATGCAAACAATTAGTAAATAAGAAAAAAACAAGAAAAATAACGGATAAAGTTTTTTGCATGACGCATATAAATTATAGGTAGCTATTTCAGAAAGTAATATACAGCCTGCTTATTTACGTATGATAGAGAGCTTGCCGTTTTCATACTTAACGGGCTCTATCATGATTCTTGCCGGTCCACCGTCGTTCGGAGAATGATAGGAGATATGCATTTGACCGTCAAAATCGGCAAATAGCATCGCATGTCCGCCGTTATTGTCTACCAACGGTTTTTCATCATGTACCCAAGGACCTAATACGCCATTCTCAGAGTAGCAAACGCCAATATTGTATTTGTTTTTATCATCAAAACTAGACCAAGTCATTACCAGCTTGCCATCAGCCATTTTATTAATCACCGGTGCATCGGTAACATAATTTCCATCCTTTTTATCATCAGGCGTCCAAGGAGCTTCCGAGGCTTTAAACAAAAGAATAGGTTCACCGGCCGTTTCGGTCAAATCAGCTGTCAGTTGCTGAGCTATTATCTCACCATCTTTCACCTGCAGCCATTCATGGCAGTATAAATGCCAAGGAGTACCTTTATCGTCCACATAAAGCGCACCATCTAAAGCCATCCAATCGTCGGGTGTCGTGGGTTTGTTCACTAATGGAGTATACGGTCCCGCAGCTTCATCAGCGACTAAAATCGACGTACCACGTATTTTATTTTCTCCGCTAAATGTCACAAACAAATGATATTTACCTTTATACAAGTATAAATCCGGTGCCCAAAAATCAGTCTTCCCCCAGAAATCATCTTCCGGTTGAAAAACCACTCCTAGACTTTTCCACATCTTTAAATCCTTACTTTGGTACATTTTCACATTCGTACCACCATTAACAGGCAAATAATACATCTCAGTAGCTGGGTCTACAAAAATAAAGGGATCACGTGCAGACATGTCCGATAAGGGGATATCGAACGATGCATCCGGCTCAACTTGTCTTTCTTTTTTCTGATTAGAAGCACAAGAAATCAACATCAATGAAGAGATAAAAAAGAAAAGAATTCTTCTGGTAAAGACCATCATTGTAATATTTTAAATTAGTATTTCGGTAAAGTTATAAAAAAAGTTCATCCACCTGCGCATTTACCCAAATTAGCCTAATTGAATATAAAAAAACGCCAAGGTCTTGCATGTTTAAAAAATAGTATTACCTTTGCAACCGCATTACAGAAGTAATCGCACAGGATGATTCGCTAGCTCAGCAGGTAGAGCACATCCCTTTTAAGGATGGGGTCCTGGGTTCGAACCCCAGGCGGATCACACGAAAGAAAGGTCGTCAAATAGGCGACCTTTCTTTGTTTTTCTCAAAAAGCATCCTTCTTAGATTATATTCAAAAGACGCTACGCCGGTATTTTCACCCATACACCTTTGCTTATATTCCTCAAATAACTCTATCTTTAGCAGGTAACTTAAAAAAATGATTCAAGATGACCGACGAAGAAAAGTACAATAAGATATTTGAATCTAACAAGGAGTGGATCGAGAAAAATAAGGAGGAAAACCCGGGACTATTCAAGTTACTTAGCGCTGAACAGCATCCCGACTTTCTATATATTGGTTGCTCGGACAGCCGGGTACACCCGAACCAGATTATGGGCTTGAAACCGGGCGAGGTATTTATTCACCGTAATATAGCCAACATGGTTATCGACACTGATTTAAATGCCCTTTCGGTCATAAACTATGCCGTAGAATACCTCAAAGTACGGTATATCATTGTTTGTGGTCATTATGACTGTGGAGGCATAAAGGCTGCTATGCAAAATTTAGACTACGGTATTCTAAATCCATGGTTACGTTCCATTCGAAACGTATATCGTATTCATCAAGCAGAGCTAGATGCCATAGAAGATCAGGAAGCAAAGAACAGACGCCTGGTCGAACTAAACACCTACGAACAATGCATCAATGTGATTAAAACGTCTGAAGTACAAAAGTCCTATTTTCAGAAAGGATACCCAAAAGTCGCCGGCTGGGTGTTCGACATGAAGGATGCACGACTCCATGATTTGCACATAGACTTTGCAGGAGAGCTTGAAAAAGTCAAACAAGTATATAATATTACCTCTAAGCCATTGTAAGTTTTCAGCACTGTCTATCGTAATATCAGTTGCAAGACAATAGAATAAACACGAAGCTGAAAAAAACTTACATCAACAAAAAAGAAGAAAGCACAATCACATCTAACCGGAAACTTTCATAACAAAAGGAAAAAGCACGGATAAAACCAGTCTATCCGTGCCTCTAAAAAAAACCTCTCTACGCAGGTAGCTTTATAAACGATAGTCGTATATCTTAGCTATCAGCTTATGATATTCATTCTGAACTTGAAGATAGTTCTCCATGCTTTGGAAATAAGCTGCAGTATTCACAAAATACTCTGTGACAGAAATCTGACCGGCATTAAGCGCTTGTGTTAATAAGGCTATTGTATGCTGCTTCTCTAGCAAGGTGCTATACAACTGCACAGACTCCTGTAAAGAGACAGCATCACTATAAAGCCCCATCAATTCATGCCGCAAGCTGACTAATGTATTTTCATACTGAAAATCAGCCATACGCGTCATTGCTTTAGCCGATTTAACTTTATTCTTATTAGCAAAGATTGGGATACTCAACCCAACCATAAATCCATTAAAGCGTTCACCCCCTGAAGCAGGATTCATCCGATACCCCACTTCTATTTCAGGTAAGCCTTCTGAACGTACCGCTTTTAAATTGAGGTTAGAGACAAGTTGCTCGCTACGTTTGGCCATGACATCCGGATTTGCAGCCATAACTTCTTCCAGCAATTCGGCTAAAGGCAGCAAAGAAACATCAGAAACAAAAACAGTATCCGCTAATACAATAGGTACACCTCCGTTTAACACAACCAGTTCATTCATCTTTTTCTGTGCATCCATTCCATTTTGCCTAACCTCAGTATCAACATTCAGTAGTTCCAGTTCAATTTTATTCGTTTCCAAAATATCGGCATCCCCCGCTTTAAAACGCATAGTATACGCATCAGCAAGCTGTTTTGCATTCTGATAGCGCTTTTCAAGCAGTTGTCGTTGCTGTTTGAGATATATGAGATCCAAACATACTTCTTTAGCTTGTAATAAAATTTGTCTGCGCATATCCCGATACTGATAATCTAACGAAACACCTCTTTCTTTAGCTCGTTTATGGCGTTGTACATAAGCCGAAGGAAAGTCGAAAGATTGACTAGCTACAAACTCACCTTGAAATCCTGCTCCGGGTCTATTGCCATAGAGGTGTGAATAGGACACGGTCGGGTTTTTTAGGTTATTTGCAGCTTTAGCATCTAGCTTCTGAGCTTCCATCTCACTATAACCTGCTTTCAACGCATTATTATTCATCTCTATACTTCTCAACACATCTTCAAAAGCTGTCTGTGCTACCAACGTAGTAGAGCACAATAAAGCTATTAGTATAATAATCTGTTTCATTTTTCCAGTTTTTGAGTAATTACACTTGTCTTTTGGCTATCCACCTCTTTTTTGTTTATCAACAAATAAACAATAGGAATGATAAAACCGTTCAAAAAGGTTGAGGTCAATAGCCCACCTAAAATAACAATAGCCATTGGACTCTGTATTTCGTTGCCTGTCAAATGTCCTTTCATTGCTAAAGGGACCAAAGCCAATGCCGAACAAAGAGCAGTCATTAAAATAGGATTCAATCGGTCAAGCGACCCTTGAATCACGGCATCGTGCAAAGACAAACCTTCGGAACGTAGCTGCTGATAATGGCTGATTAACAGCATTCCATTTCGAGTAGCTATACCAAAGAGAGAGATAAATCCTATAATGGCAGGGATGCTTACTTCGCCTGAAGTTAGTTTTAATATGAGTACGCCTCCAATCAATGCCAAAGGCAAGTTGAGCAGTACCACACCACTTTCCAATACGTCTTTAAACTGCATATAAAGCAACATAAATATAACGAGTATAGCCATTAACGAAGTGACCAGAAGAGTTCTACTAGCTGACTCTTCGCTTTCAAACTGCCCTCCATATTCTATATGATAGCCTTCAGGTAGTTGAATATTTTTCTCTATCCGCGCTTTGATATCATCAACAGCTCCTAGCAAATCGCGACCGGAGACATTAGAACTGACTACAATCTTACGCTGCACATTCTCACGATTGATGGTGTTCGGTCCGGAAGAAGAACGAATATCTGCTAAATTGCTCAGAGGAACTTTCAGTCCTTCAGCATCTACCATCATATCACCTATAGCAGCCATCGTCTCTCGGCTGTGTTCAGCAACTTTCAACGTTAGGTCAAAATATTTTCCTTCTTCATATACCTCACTTACTGCCTCGCCGGCAAACATGACATTGATATATTCTTCGAATTCAGGAAGCGATATACCATACTTAGCCAATAATTCACGGCGTGGAGTGATGCTCAACTGAGGACGCTCAATTTGTTGTTCAACTTTTAAGTCAACCAGACCGGGTACATCTTCTACGGCCGACTGAATTTCATTCCCAATCGTAAACAATCGATTAAGATCGTTTCCGAAAAGCTTAATCGCAATACTTGCTTCAGTACCCGAAAGCATCGCATCAATACGATGTGTTATAGGCTGACCTATTTCAATGTTTGCACCACTGATAGTTGACAACTTTTCACGAACATCATTAGCGACTTCTTCACGACTTCGCTTATCCAGTATAAATGGAGCTTCGATTTCAGACTCATTGACTCCCAATGCATGCTCATCAAGCTCTGCGCGCCCTGTCTTGCGGGCTACTGTTTGTATTTCAGGAACTTCTAACAATAGCTTTTCAGCCAACAAGCCCATTTTGTCTGATTCCTCTAAAGAAATACCGGGTAAGCTACTCACATTTACCGTAAAGGAGCCTTCATTAAAAGGAGGCAGAAAGTTACGACCCAGTGTAAAAAACAGCCCTACGGAAAATACGAAGATAACAAACGTGCTTCCCAGGATAATCTTTTTATGATTCAATGCTTTGTCTAAAGCAACATGATACCATTGCTTTAATTTACGAGCAACGATAGACTCTTTTGCTTCTTTTTCTCCCAGCGACTTTGTGTTCAATAAATAGCTACATAAAACGGGAGTTAAGGTCAAAGCAATCACGGTAGATGCAAACAATGCAACAATAAATGCAATTCCTAACGGAATCAGCATTCGCCCTTCCATCCCTGTCAGGAAGAAAAGAGGCACAAAGCTTGCTACAATAATCAATGTTGAGTTAAAAATAGGCATCCGAACCTCCGAAGAAGCGTCATAAACAATTTGGAATGTACTCTTTCTTTCGTCAGGAGGTAACATCCGGTTTTCTCGTATATGTCGATATACATTTTCCACGTCTACAATCGCATCATCCACTAACGAACCTATAGCAATAGCCAACCCTCCCAAACTCATTGTATTAATGGTCAACCCAAAGATATGCAGTACAATAACTGACACAAGCAATGAAAGAGGCATTGCAATGAGCGAGATGACTGTGGTACGTAGATTCATCAAAAATATTAACAGGATTATAATAACGAAAAAGCTTCCTTCTAATAAGCAATCACGAATATTATTAATAGCCCCTTCGATAAAGTGGCTTTGACGGAAAATATCAGTAGAAATAACTACATCGGCAGGAAGTGTCTTTTGAAGATCAAACATCACTTCATCCAATTGCTTCGTTAACTCTACCGTATTGGTATAGGGTTGCTTGGTCACTGTTAACAAAACACCCGACTGGGCTCGCACAGAAGCCGTTCCTAATTTAGGGGCTTTCGCTCCAATTTGTATATCTGCTATATCTGCTAAAGTTACCGGCACTCCATCTATAAGACGTACAAGCCCTTTCCCTATTTTTTCAACATCGGTGCTGGCAAGCACACCTTGAATGATATATTCATTGCCATACTCATACAAAATCCCTCCATTGGCATTTCGGTTCATATTTCTTGTTACAGACAACACTTCATCCAGTGTAATTCCGTAATGTTTCATACGTCCTTCATCCAAGAGTATCTGATATTCTTTAATATCTCCCCCAAGCACAGCAACTTGTGCCACACCACCGGTTGAGAGAAGTCTAGGGCGAATCGTCCAATCGGCTATTGTACGCAAATCTAACAAAGAAGTACTATCTGCTGTCAATCCAACAATAAGCATCTCACCTAAAATCGAAGACTGAGGCCCTAAGGTTGGCTTACCTACATATTCCGGCAGACTCTCACTTACAATTGCAAGCTTTTCAGATACGATTTGACGAGCCAGATAAACATCCGTACCCCAATCAAACTCAACCCAGACAACCGAAAAGCCGGTTGTGGAAGAGGATCGGACACGACGCACATCTGTCGCTCCATTTACAGCTGTCTCGACCGGGAACGTAACGATTCGCTCAACCTCTTCTGGAGCTAAGCCTTGTGCTTCAGTCATGATAACAACGGTTGGTGCATTCAAATCCGGAAATACATCGACATCTGTATGGAAAGCAGTATATACTCCGGCTATCATCAATAGCACAGAGCATATCAACACTATAAAGCGATTCTGAAGAGAGTGATAAATTACTTTATTCAACATAATAAATCCCCTCCTTTATTAATGATTATGAGTATGCGCAGGCATAACTCCAGACACAGATGCTAATCTTAATTGATAGGCTGCCTCCGTTACGACCTCATCTCCGGCATGTACACCTGAAAGAATTTGAACATGCTGACCATCATTCATTCCTAGCGAAACCTCTTGCTTGCGGAAGCATTCTTCATCTAAACGGACAAACACAAAATATGTACCTTGAATTTCAACAAGTGATGATACAGGAAGAGATAAGACATTCGCTATCGGGTCTGACTGCAAATATACTTCGACATACGAACCCGGAACAATATCTCCTCGATTGTCAAACTCAAAGTTTACAGGTACATAAAACGATGTTTCGCCGGTAGACTTTCCATACGATAAAACACGACCGTTTAATTCTGTCAAATTATATACTTTCTTATCATACGGGGTGTAAAAGTTTGCTGTACGAATACGAGATAGTTTATGATAATATTTTTCAGCTACCTCAGCCCTTAAAACCAATCGTTTGTTCTGAGAGATTGTAGCCAAAGGTTGCCCTACCGTCACATATTCTCCTTCATTTACTTGAATATTCTTAATATAGCCACTAATGGGTGAGGATACCGAAATACCTGAGCCCGAGTCACTAGTTGAAATGGCATCATAAGCAGCTTTAGCTTGTTCATAATTTGTTTTAGCCTGCTCAAACTCTTTGGCAGAGACAATTTTACTATCCACAAGCGCTTCGGCTCTTTCAAATTCTTTTTTTGCAAGCTCGTAAGCAGAACGTGTACGAACAACAATATCTCCATCTGCTAGATTAGAGCTGGTTAGACTCAAAACGGCTTGTCCTTTATGTACGGATGTTCCTTCTAAAAAAGGAAGACGACCTAACTTCACTACCCCATTAACCGTAGCGACTAAAACAGATTCATCTCCTTGAGCCGACTGAATATGTCCACTCGTTTTAATTACTTCTTTAAAGTCACCAGCCTCTAATACTATTGTTTTTAAACCTACTGCCTGCGCTTTTTCAGGTGGAAATACGACTTCGTCCGGATTTTCAGAGCCGGAAGCATGGTCATGGGCGTTATCATGGTCATGACTATGATCTCCGTCGTGTTCGTGGTTATGCTCTTCGTCATGTTCATGTTCATGCTCATGGCTATGCTCAGACAAGTGGTCATGATCGTGTGTACAAGTTTCATCATGCGCGTGGTCATGATTGGTATTGTTTTTCGCACATCCCACTAACAGATAAGCGGCAATTAGGCATATTAATCCTATATTTTTCATGAGTTATTTATTTTTTATAATTACGTGTATTTATGAAAAGAAAATGAGCTATCGCAACTAAAACATGTTGGATAGACCTAACTGGTTTTTAAAAAACCTACCTAAAAGAGTTACGTTGATTATACACGAGGAGGAGCACGCAATCCCAGACTACGTACAAGGTGCACATGGTAGATTGATTCGGCATATTCCGGACATTCCCATGCCCCAAAAGAAATAGGCGATTGAATATATGAATCAATGGTGTAAATTGCGTAAAGTGGAAACAGAATCAGAACGGGATTAATGTAGTATTTATACTCTTGATGGTTATCACCATGGTATATAACATTATGACCAAAAGAAGCACAGTCGTCATGCGATGTGTGCCCAGTCGACTCCGGTGCATCTTCATGCCCATGTTGATGAATGATTTCAAAACAAGGAGTCCCATCAGCATGATGCTGATGAGGTATTAATATTGTCGCAACAAATATAAAGGCAAGTGACAATATTAAGGATCTTATTTTCCCTTCTACTTTCATCATTTTGAACAACAAAAATACATTTTTTATTCTTAATCAACTAACTTATCGAAAGATACTGTTAGCACATCTTGCTATTCGTCTCATAAAAATCAACAATGTCTCTTTTTTACACATGGAGTCTTCGACAGCCAAAAGAGTCTTTATAGGATATTTACATCTCGCCCTATTCATCAAGAATTTTATCACAAAAAGCACGAATAAGTCTTTATATAACATCCATCCTTACACGTGATATTTCCTTCCCAAAATCGACTCATACAAACACAATATAAAGACTTAAAACAGAGAGCTAAGAAGCAAATCAATGTTTTGCAAAAAAAGGTCTGATTATTATAAAATATATAAAAATAAAATAAGTATCTTTGTAACTTATTTCAAGAATTATATTATAAGACTCGTAAAGAATATGAAGAGATTTTCAACACAAACCATTATATGCTACTTGCTCTTTTTAACCATTCTAGTTGCTTCATGTGGTAAATCCAATGAATTCACAGTAGAAGGAGTCATAAATGGAGCGGATGGGCAAACTTTATACCTTACACACGTTGGGCTATCTTCGGTTGATAAAATTGATTCAGTTAAGCTAAACCCTAGTGGCAAATTCTCATTCAAAAAGCCCAAGACAGCGTTTCCTGATTTTTACCAAATACAGCTAAATGGAAATCTAATCAATTTTGCTATTGACTCAACAGAGACTATCACTATACAAGCTGATGCAGGAACGTTTGCAACGTCTTATTCTATCGAAGACTCTGAAAACAATAAAGCAATTAAAAACATTGCTCTTGCACAACTAGACGCTAATCAAGTTATTTCTAAGCTACGCAAACAACATCAGGACAAACAACTATCTGACGAAGAGTTTACTGTTCAAATACAAGAAGCGATAGATAACTACAAAGAGATAGCGACCAAGTACATCTATGGTGCCCCCATGTCAACCGCAGCTTATTTTGCCCTTTTTCAAACCTTTGACGGGCTACTTCTTTTTGACTTATACGATTCGAACGACTCGAAAGCATTTGCTGCAGTAGCTACTAGCTACGACTATAAATATCCGGAAAGCGAACGTGCTAAGCATCTTCATAACCTAGCCTTACAATCTATCAAGGTTACGCGAGCAAAAAGAGATGTTGACTTTTCCAATATCGAAACAAAAGAAGTTTCTTATCTGGAAATAGAGCTTCCCAATGTCAAAGGAGAGAAAATCAAATTGAGTGAAATATCTCAAAACAAGGTAACACTCATAAACTTTACGGTATATCAAGCTGAATGGGCTGAAGAATTAAACGGTTATCTAGATAACATCTACCAAAAATACAGCAACAGAGGCTTAACGATTTACCAAGTCTCATTAGATACAGATGAACATTTATGGAAAAACATTGCATATACCAAACCTTGGTACACTGTGCATGACCCTCAATCAGTCTATTCCAAAATAGCAGCTATGTACAATGTGAAACAATTGCCCTGTATATACATCATAGATAAAAAAGGCAATCTCACTAAAAAAGTAGAAACACTCGAAAACCTAGAGAAAGACCTTATCTCCCTTTTATAAATAAGCGATACATAGCTACATCCATGTTGTAGAACATTTTCTCCTCTTTTGAATATTTGATACAAAACAGTATCTTTGTAATATATCAGAGACAGGAGTTCCGATCATATATTTGATCGGGATTCTTTTTTTTATTAATAAATTATTAAAAACTAAAATAAAGTATTCACATGGCTATCAACTACATGACAGAAGAGGGCTACAATAAGATAATGGAAGATATTAATTATCTTGAGTCTGTTAAAAGAGCCGAAATATCAGCCCAAATAGCAGAAGCCCGTGACAAAGGAGATTTATCAGAAAATGCAGAATATGATGCTGCTAAAGAAGCGCAAGGCATCATGGAAGCAAAGCTAGCTCACCTAAAAGAACTGATTGCGAACGCACGTCTGATTGATGAAAGCAGCATACAAACAGATGTCGTACAAATATTGAATAAAGTAAAGATTAAGAATCTTAAAAACAATGCAGTCATGACATACACCATCGTTTCTGATTCAGAAGCGAATTTGAAGGAAAACAAGATTGCGGTAAGCACCCCCATAGCCCAAGGTCTAATTGGGAAAAAAGTAGGAGATGCTGTTGATATTGCAATCCCATCCGGGACTGCGAGCTTCAAAATATTAGAAATTTCAATCTAAAGACCTATGGCTACCATATTCAGCAAAATAGCTGCGGGAGAAATCCCAAGTTACAAAATTGCCGAAGACAATGAATTCTTTGCTTTTTTAGATATAAATCCAATTGCAAAAGGACATACACTTGTTATCCCTAAAAAAGAAGTTGACTATCTTTTTGACATCGATGATGAACTACTACAACGCTACATTGTCTTTGCAAAAAAGGTAGCTAAAGCTATGAAGAAAGCCCTTCCAAGTAAACGAATTGGCATGACTGTTATGGGTCTCGAAGTGCCTCATGCTCACATCCATTTAATACCCATGAATGGTGAATCAGACATGAACTTTAGCAACAAAAAGCTTTCTTTAACACCTGAAGAGTTTGAAGAAATAGCTAAAAACATCTCAAGAGAACTAATTATCTGACCATTTGTCAGTTCGTTTGAATATAATAACTATATTTGCATAGGATTAGATTCACAAACAAATGAAATCCAATCCTATTTACATCAAAAAGAAAGTATTCATTAGTGGTTTTTACTCATAAAATTTGTTAACCTTCAAAGGCTTTTCTGTGATAGAAAGGCCTTTGATTTTTTACATAGCACACATAATCAACGACATACTACCACATACAAACAATTACTCAATTCAAACAACACGTTTTTATAAACTAAAATTAAGGTCTATCACTTGAAACTCTGTACGCCGATTCAACTGATCTGCCACTTCCTGCTCTTCAGGAGAAAGACTTTCAATATAAGCTTCATCCAACACATCCCCCTCTTCTAAATAGTCATACAGCTTCGCTATTTTAGCCGTTACTCTTTTAGGCTTTTCTTTTCCATAACCTTTTGCTTTTAGCCGTTCAGAAGCTATTCCGGACTTTATCAGATAATTCACAACAGCTTGTGCTCTTTGTTGCGACAAATTAGCATTATACTTTTCTGAACCTTTACGATCCGTATGCGCACTTAATTCAATCGAAGCTTGCGGATTGTCTAACAATATTTTCACCAGTTCATCCAAAGCCTGTTTAGATTCAGCACGCAAAACCGCCTTATCAAAATCATAATAAACATGCTCCAGCACGATTGGCTTATCCGTGGGATAAAGGAAAAAGTCCAGGTAATATGTTTCACTCTTCTCCTCAATATCCGTTTTAAATTCAAAGCTTTGATTCAGAAATCCTTCAGAGCCAGCCATCATCACATAGCTTATCCCATTCTTCACTTCAAACCGATAAGCGCCATCCTGTCTTGTAAATGCTTTAGCATTGAAACCATCCGAACCCACAATACGAACTGTTGCATCAGGTAAAGAATAGTCATCATTATCTGAAACAATCCCCTCAATAAAAATCTCATATACCGAACGCTCAAAAGAATATAAATGATCATAGCCTTTTGCATCTCCTCTATTAGATGAGAAATAGCCACCATCCCGTTCGCGCCCAAAAGTGATACCAAAATCGTCACCCATAGAATTAATCGGCGCGCCCATATTTTCAATTATCCATCCACCCCCTATATTTTTTGTACCTTTAAAAAGATCAAGACCTCCCATGCCCGGATGTCCATTTGATGAAAAATATAGCGTAACCGAATCACGTACATACGGGAACATCTCATCACCCGGTGTGTTAATTTCTGACCCCACATTCTCTATCTTCCCAAAGTCAGCCTCGTTTATTCTTTTTGCCCGGTAAATATCTTTACCACCATGTCCCGTTGACTCTTCTGACACAAAATACAGAAACTCTCCATCCGGTGATATAGCCGGATGAGCCAACAGCATGGAAGAATCCATTTGTATACTTACCTTCTTCCCTTTCCCCCATTGCCCTTCACTCCTAGAAGCCATATATATTTCAGCTGTCATCGGCTTTTGAGAATTACGCGCACAATACGTATAATACATCGTAAGCCCATCTGCCGTAAAGGAAGGTGTCCCTTCATCAAATAGCGTGTTTAATGCACCTTTCAACTCTTCCGGTTTTTGCCAATCACCTTGGCTATTCTTTTTAGCAACAAAAAAATTATTATCCTTACGTCCTGTTATTCCACTTACAGAATCTTTTAACACAGCTCCTCTCGAAGAAGAGAAGTAAAGCTCCTCATCCTTTTTCCCAAAATACATAGGACTAAACTCCCCATATAAAGAATTGAATAAGTCTGCTCGTTTAACAATATAAGGAGTGGATTTATCTATGAA
>CAZSWS010000003.1:0-7132 GCA_964610765.1 uncultured Parabacteroides sp. | reverse complement strand
GAAAAAACTTGCAAACCATTGTGTAGTAAAAAATAAAGTCTGTCTCATATTCAACGAAAAAACACCTTTCTTTTGACAAGAAGGCTTGTTTCTTATAACGTAAATCAGAAACAGTTATTGTAAAAATGCGGGTTAAAACATTTACTTATCATCAGATACATAGCGACTATCCGGATACAATAAGTATTTATCTCTCATAGCGATATATATATCTAAATCGGCCTTCCATCCTTCACGTATCTTTTCTTCAGAAAGTCCTTCCACAATTTGTTTGCGCAGCTTGTCCGTTCCTGCCAATAAATCAAACCAACGAGCTCTTTTAAAAAACTTCGACTCATTCTTTCCACATCGCTCATAAAAGTCCAACACAAATTGCAAGCTCAATCCTCCTGCAAAAGGAAGTTCACGCAAATCCTCTCCATAGCATACAAGCCCCTTATGCATCGGATTCATATCCATCCCCTTAATCGCCTCCGGTGTAAATTCAAAACTGCCACCATTTTTATCCGGAATACCCAACAACTCAAAGGGAAAAAATGTTCCTCGACCTACACTTACGCAAGTCCCTTCAAAAAAGCACAGAGAAGGATACAACCGTATAGACTGATCAGTAGGAAGATTGGGTGAAGGTCTGACAGGCAACCAATAGGGATCTCCATGCTGCCAGTTTTTTGCAGGAATCACCGTCAACTTACAAGAATCTTCCGCCTGTGCCAACCATTTTTCCCCATTAATCATTTGAGCCAACTCACCCACTGTAAGACCATGTAAAACAGGCAGTGGATCTAGCCCCACAAACGAACGAAATCCCTCTTCACGCATCGGTCCATCCACATAATCGTTCGGATTGGGTCGGTCCGTTACGATAAGATCTTTCCCATTTTCGGCACAAGCCTCCATCACATAATGCAACGTACTGATATACGTATAAAACCTTGTTCCAACATCTTGAATATCAAATATCACTACATCAACCCCCTCCATTTGCTTGGACGTAGGTTTTTTATTTTTCCCATAAATAGAAATAATTGGGATACCTGTTTTCTTATCTTTACTGTCTTTGATTTCTTCTCCCGGATCACCGGTTCCCCGAAAACCATGCTCAGGTGCAAATACTTTTACCACCTTAACTTGATGCCTCAACAGCGTATCCAGCAAATGAACATGCTTGGGTCCTAAACCGGAAGTTTGATTAACCACTAAAGCCACCCGTTTACCTTCAAGCATGGGCAAAAGCAAATCCAGCTGTTCTGCACCATTTACAACCTTAGTCTGATGCATATCTTGACCGAAAGAGGATACACAAAAAATCCCTCCACTTATAAAAAACACAATCAAATAAATAGATAATCGCTTCATCATATACAAACTAGTGTAACTAAGTACTCATTATTTAGGGATATAAATATATGCAAATTCGGACTTCTTAGCTAATTTTGCACCACATTCTTGAACATACAACTATGGACCCCCTGAAAATTATTACAAAATACTATATCCCCGGATCAGACGCTTATCATATTTTGGTCGAACATTCTCGGAGAGTAGCCAACAAGGCCTTGGAAATTGCCGCAAACCGACCGGAGTTAGCTATTGACAAAACATTTGCCGAAGAAGCAGCCATGCTACATGATTTAGGCATATTTCTATGCGATGCCAAAGAGATAGAATGCTACGGCTCATCTCCTTACATTTGCCACGGTTACTTAGGTGCTGACATTCTGCGTAAAGAGGGCTACCCTCAACATGCATACGTTTGCGAAAGACATACCGGAACCGGTCTTTCCCTTGAGACCATCATACAAAGAAACCTCCCTATACCTCACAGAGATATGCGTCCGGTATCTATAGAAGAACAGTTAATCTGTTTCGCAGATAAATTTTTCAGTAAAATAAAAGTAGAAAAAGAGAAAAAGCCGGAAAAGATTAGACAAAAGTTAAAAAAGTATGGAGAAGACAGTGTTTCACAGTTCGACCACTGGTGTAAACTCTTTTTAGGAGATTAAAATCGGCGTAGTCAGCAATTTATTATATTTTTGTCGCAAACTATAAGTGTAAGAATGCAGTTTACGCAAAGATTCTTAGTTGTATTTATAACTTTCATCATCGGCACATACGTTATTTTTGCCGGGAACAAGCCATTGGCTGAGACCAATAGCCTGAAAAGCCCGAGGATAACCTTGTCGAACGATACGGTTATACCCCCACCTATAGATAGCATTAGCCGAAAGGATTCCCTTACAACTGATACACTCACACTGAACAGCGACACCACTAAAGGCAAAGCCATGCTAGACGCTCCGGTAGCCTACAAAGCAACCGACTCGATTGTGATGACTGCGGGCAACATGGTATACCTGTATGGAGAAGCAGATGTCAAATACCAGCGTATGCAGCTTCAGGCCGATATGGTCCGAATCAACATGGACAGCAGCAGTGTATATGCTACTTTCTCTAAAGACACTCTCGGACAAGAATTTGGCTACCCCATCTTCGTTGAGGGTGAGCAGAATATTGAATCTAAAGTCATGCGCTATAACTTCAAGTCTAAAAAAGGTTTTAGTAAAGAAACCTTAACCCAACAAGGAGAAGGATATGTAACGGCTGTGACTACTAAGAAAATGGATAACGACATTTTAAACATGGCGGGTGGACGTTATACTACCTGCGACAATCACGACCATCCACACTATTACATATACATGACAAAGGCAAAAGTTCGTCCGCAAAAAGACATTGTGACCGGACCTGCCTACTTAGTGTTCGAAGATGTACCCATTCCCATACTTGGACTTCCTTTTGCATTCTTCCCTTTCACATCAAGCTACTCATCCGGCATCATCATGCCCACGTATGCAGACGAGCGAAACAGAGGATTCGGACTCAGGGATGGTGGCTATTACTTTGCGCTTAGCGACTATGTAGACCTAGCCTTAACCGGCGAGATATACACCAAAGGCTCTTGGGGACTAGGTGCACAGTCTAACTATATGAAACGTTACAAGTTTAGAGGCTCATTAGATGCCCGATATACCGTCACGACAGAAGGAGACAAAGCTATTGAGGGAGACTACAGGAAGTCAACAGACTTTAGGTTCAACTGGAATCACTCGCAAGATCCTAAAGCCAATCCCTATCAGACATTTTCAGCAAGTGTACAGTTTTCAACCAGTAACTACGGACGAAACAATCCGCATGAGCAATACGGATATGGAGGGACTTCTAACAACAAATCGTCTTCAATCAGTCTTTCCAGACGTTTCCCAAATAGTCCTTTCAGCATTTCAGCCACAATGAACATCAACCAACGTTCACAAGACTCGACTTTGTCTGTAACGCTGCCCAACATGACTATTACGATGAACCGAATATATCCTTTCAAACGTAAGCAAGCGATTGGAAGCACCCGTTGGTATGAGAAAATATCACTCAGTTACAACGCCGAACTAAGAAACAGCATTGATACCAAAGAGAACCTCATACTTAAATCAAACCTGATTAAAGACTGGAAGAACGGAATGCAGCATCGTGCAGCCATAAGCTCCACATTCAACTTATTTAATTATATCAACCTGACTCCATCTGTCAACTATACCGAACGATGGGTTACCCGAAAAATAGAAAAAGGCTTTGACCAAACACAAAACAGAGTCGCACCGGTAGATACGACGTACGGATTTTACAGGCTATACGACTACAACGCTTCAGTCTCAGCTTCTACCACTATCTACGGATTTTTCAAGCCCCTACCCTTTCTAGGAAAAAAGGTCGAAATGATTCGCCACCGCATGGAACCCAACATATCCTTAAGCATAGCTCCTGATTTTCGCGACCCTAAATATGGCTATTATACAACCTTAGTCTATCAAGCTCCTAACAATCCCGACTCACTTATCTATCATGAATACTCTCCGTATGAAGGGGGGATTTATTCTGCACCGGGTGGAGGAAGACAAGGGAACCTTTCTTTTGGGTTAAAAAACAACGTAGAGATGAAGATGGCTGCTGTCGACTCGACCGGGCAACAAAAGAAAGTCAGCCTGATTGACGACTTATCCTTCAACTGGGGATATAACTTTGCGGCCGATTCATTCAAATGGGGAGAGAACATTGCTACTAACCTGCGATTAAAACTAGGTACCTACACACTTAACCTGAATATGCAAATGGACCCCTATACCTATAAGAACATAGGAACTGCAGAGAAACCGGTGGGCAGAAGAGTTGACAAACTACGCATAGCATCAGGTAAAGGGATGGCTCGACTACGGTCGACAGGTACTAGTTTTTCCTACACGTTCAATAACGACACCTTCAAAAAGTTATTTAAAAAAGGAGAAGACAGTGGTTCTGCTAAAAAAGAAGAAACGACCGATATGAATCTGGACGATGAAAATATGGATCAGCTGGAAGATAACTTACAGGGAAAGCCCATGAGGCAGGACAAGCAAAACGATCGGGCTGAAATTGATGAAGATGGCTATGCAGCACATTCTATCCCCTGGAGTTTTACCTTCAATTATAGTTTAAACATGAACTATGATATGGCTAAATTTAACCCTAAAACCAATGAATACAAATACATGTTCACGCATGGATTGAGTTTCAGTGGTAATATACAGCCTACGAAAAACTGGCAGGTAAACTTCAGCGCGACGTATGACTTTAGGGAAAAGAAAATAGCACATATGAATATGAACATATCAAGGAATCTACACTGCTTCTCTATGACAGCCAGCGTTATACCAATTGGTCCTTATAAATCCTATATGTTTAGTGTAGCTGTCAATTCTGCCATGCTAAAAGACCTCAAATACCAACAAAGCAGCAGTGCGCTTGACAACCGCTACATGAACTGGTACTAATACATCTTTTCTTTTTTCACCAATCAATAGGAGCTAACCCCATCTGCTGCAAATAGGCATTTGCCTGGCTAAAATGTCGGCAACCAAAAAAGCCCCGATAGGCAGACAAAGGGGAAGGGTGCACGGTTTTGAGTACTAAGTTTTTCGTAGCATCAATAAATGCACCTTTTTTCTGGGCATATGAACCCCAAAGCATATAAACAATTCCCTCACGCTCATGCGCTAAACAACGAATAGCCGCATCCGTAAACTCTTCCCATCCCTGACGCTGATGTGAACCGGCTTGATGCGCTCGTACTGTAAGTGTAGCATTCAACAGCAGCACACCCTGATCAGCCCAACGAGTCAAGTCTCCGCTTGCAGGCAGAGCACTCCCTGTATCTTCTGCTATTTCTTTAAAGATATTAACCAACGAGGGAGGAAAACGAACGCCTTCCTTCACCGAGAAGCTCAATCCATGTGCTTGACCGGGTTCGTGGTAAGGGTCTTGCCCCAGAATAACCACTTTTACTTTATCAAAAGGACAATGCTCAAAAGCATTAAAAATCATAGAGCCGGGAGGATACACACGATTCGTTTGGTATTCTTTTCTCACAAAATCAGTTAGCTGTTTGAAATAAGGTTTTTCAAACTCATCAACAAGCCGTTCTTTCCAACTGGACTCCATCTTCACATCCATTTTCTCCTTTTTTAGTTTATAGCTTTCCAAAGATACAAAATCTTTTCAGCAGGTATCCAACCAGATCAGCGACCTTAATCAAGGATGTAAATCCAAACAGGACAACAATAGAAAAAAGACAACACCAACAGGATTAATACAACAAAAGTGTAAACCTGTTTTTAGAGAAACACATCTAATCAAGCACTTATACACACTCCCACCTATCTTTTTAAAAAAAGAACTGAGCTGTTTATTTGTTTTTACATACTCATCTAATCTTTCAACCCGGGTTGAAAGAGCTTTTGACGAGTGTTGAAAGAGCTTCTTACATTCGTCAAAAGAGCTTTTAACGACCGTCAAAAGATTAGTTGTCCCTATGCATTTTTTTCATTCGATACATCCTTTATGGATATTCATAGTATGTATTCAATCATAAGACTACTGCAAATAGGCAGTAATTCAAGAAATTCTACCTATATTTAAGATTATCAAGTAACTTAGCATCTATTAATTTCAGCAGTATACAATTAGTTTAACCAACAAACCTACTACACGACCGAATATGAAAAAGTATATATCCTTAATCATACTATTACCTATTATATGCGCCATAGTCGCACTCGTTGATGGAAATTATTGGATGCATGTCGGAGTACCTGTCACTAGCTTATTATCGGTAGGCATAGCTAGTCAAAAAGACAACAAACCCTGGCACTGGATTATCATGATTTCATTTGTCTTTTGCATCGCCGGAGACTGGATGCTAGGGCATCAAAAAGGACATCCCGAACGCTTTGTCTATGGTATTTTCTTATTCTTAATAGCCCATATCGGGTATTTAGTATTTTGTCTAAAAAAAGGACGAATAAACCGAGTTGTATTAGCAATTCTTTTACTTATATATCTCCCTTTCTTCATCTTTTTCCTCTACCCTGCGATTGGCGTCAACACCTTACTTCTTGCCACATTCCTTTACTTAGTTTTCTCTTGCCTCACTCTTTCTGCATCAGCAGGTTTAAAGATGGATGCACTATCTAAACTTTTCTTCATACTGGGAGTCATATCCTTTGTGCTTTCAGACACGCTAATTGCTTTTAATGTTTTCCTCAATGAAAGCCGCCTATACTTCCTGATGATGCCCGGCTACTACCTCTCCCATATTTTCATAGCCTTGGCTATTATCCAAAAATATCCCGAGAAACAGCGCGTAGTTTAACTCGCTTTCTACCTTTATCTATTCAAAATGGATACATCTAAGATAGATTTTAACAATATCTTTATCAAAACAGATAAGCTAAAAAATACAACAATAAGGCTTTGAAAGTGTTTTATAGAAAAGGGATATTGATATACCCTAGTTGTACACTGCATCTCAATAAAGAGCATGGGAGAACCAAATGAAAGAAGAGCAAAAAAACATATTCAATCAATATAAACAAACCTTCCAAGAGCTGGAGGGCAATCTGCATATCTTGGAACAACGTATTCCTGTGGAGAAACAGATGGAGTATTTTAAATATTCAGACCAACTCAAGAGGGAACAAACACCCATCACTGAAGAAGATTTAGAATACTATAATGTAGCACTGTATAATGAAGACACAAC
>CAZSWS010000002.1:65440-86353 GCA_964610765.1 uncultured Parabacteroides sp. | reverse complement strand
TGTGAGCTGGTTGGTCCACAGCTGTGAGCCGATTAGTTTGGAGTATAGAATCACTAAATAGACCGTGCTTTGTTTCCTAAAAGGGTAGGGGGTGATGCGTGTAAGTTGCTGATTAATGGTCTTATAGATTTGATTCGGTTGGATAGCCTTACCCGGATTCATAAATTTCCGGGTCTTTATCTCAGCGTAACTGGCGATAGAATCTCTGAGGAATATGACAAGTAAAAGAGAATAGTTCTACCTTATGTGTCAGTTTTTTTAGGAATTAAATGGCTCGTTACATCCGGCTATTATAACCCGTGGGTGTAGACTCCTCCAAATTTCCTTCAGAGTATCATTTGTGAATGAAATGAATTTTTCATGCGTGCTGTATCTCGGTCAAAAGACAAAGCCTAGCGAAATATATATTCGCGCGTAGTTATCGTACATTTTAATATGTGAGTCGTAGTACCTGAACCCCAATGCTAGTTGGGGACTATAAGTAAAGCGGTCGCTACTCAGGTAGAATCCGGCATCATAATAACTGTATCGCCAGTCTTTTTTGAGTATGGTGTTTCCTATGCCGGCACGAAATGCAAGGTTTATGTCGTTTGCTTTGAGAAATTCATAACCGGCAAAAAAGCCTCCGGTAGTATTTACATAATGGTTTTTAACCCCATCCAGATCAAACAATGCAATGGCTGTTTCTACTCTGACAGATAAAAGCAGTCTGTCAATAAGGTTGTATCCAACATCCAAGCCAATCTCTGTAGGCATGAACTTTTTGTCCCAAAAAGATACGTTCGCTGATAACCCCCATGATATGTCTGATTTTTGGGCGGAAACTTTTGCGTGAAAGAAGAGTGAAAGGCAGATTGTAAACAAAAGAATCTTTTTCATACAAGTATGTTTTTAAGTTATTACATTCGATATGCTGAATCAATAGCAAATTTAACAAAACTTTATTTTATGAAGATTAGATTAATCTCCCTATTGTTCTTGTAAAATAGATGTTGTAAAGCAGGTGTTTAATTAAATGGGTAAGAGACGCCTTCGTTTTTTATAGAAATAAACTTACCTTTGAAACTTGTGAGTTTATGGAAAGTAGTGGTTTTTTTAAACAGGTTTTTATGAAAAGAATATTAAGTCTCCTTGCTGTTTTGGTCGTTTTAGTTGCCTGTAATAATCAGAAAAAAGCAACTAGTGAGTCTCAAGGATACCAGACCTCATCTACTGCGTTAGCAACTTACTCGCTAGATAGTCTATTGACCGTTGTAGATGAACTGGCAGATCAAAAGGTTGTTGTTCGAGGTCATGTGACACATGTGTGTAAGCATTCCGGGAAAAAGTGTTTCATCATTGGCAACAATCAAGAAGTGACACTGCGCATTGAAAGTGGAGCCGGCTTTGAAGGTTTTGACCAAGAACTGGTAGGTTCGGAAATAGCGATAACCGGTGTGGTTAAAAAACTACGTTTATCACAAGAAGAAGTTGAAGAGCATGCGCATGAAGAAGGAAAAGAAGAAGCATGTGCTACCGAATTAAGTAATAAAAATGAAATGTTTTATGTAGAAGCCGAGAGCTATGAAGCCATCGACCGTTAAGTCGAAATCTTTTACTCGATGGATGCGTGCCATTCATCGGGATTTAGGTTTTTTGATGGTAGGCCTATGTGTGATTTATGCTGTCTCCGGCTTTTTATTAAATCATATAGATGGAGGCGATCCGGCCTATACTAAAACAACAGAAGTGTTGAGTTTAGAAAAAGGTCTTTCTCAGGAGGAGCTATCTCAACTATGGGTGGATAAAAAACTACCTGAATTAAAGCGTATTATGCCGATAGATGATGTTCATTCGCGCCTGATGCTCAATGGAGGGATAGGCGTATATAATGCTAAAACAGGTCAAGCAGATTATGAACTTCATACACGTAATGAATTAATCTACTGGATAAATAAGCTACACTATAACAAAGTGAAGGGATGGACACTGATGGCTGATATTTTTGCTTTTTCGTTACTTTTTCTGACCATTTCCGGTCTGGTGATAATTAAAGGGAAAAAAGGATTGCGTGGTTCGGGAAAGTGGTATTTACTTATTGGATTGCTCATCCCCCTCTTATATGTTTTATTAACCTGAAAAACGAATACCTATAACTAGAATAATTATGAAAAACCTTTTTTTTGCCTGTGTATGCATAGCACTGTTGGCCTCTTGCCAGTTTAAAAATAAAGAAACGGCTTTTGTTGAAGAAAACATTGTTTTTGCCGACACACAATTACGCGGCATGTTGACTGCCGTGGGCGAACCTACAGAAAAGAATTATCCGCGAACCCACAAGGCGGATGGTACACTCCACACAACGAATATATACGATTGGACTCCGGGGTTTTTCCCGGGCTCTCTTTGGTATTTGTATGAACTAACCGAAGATGCATATTGGAAGCAGGAAGCTGAAAAATGGACGTATCCTTTAGAACGGTTAAAAACATTTACCGGACATCACGATATTGGGTTTATGATGTATTGCAGTTATGGGCAGGCAGAACGGCTTGCTTCGCAACCTAACTATAAAGATGTTTTGATAGAAAGTGCGAACTCTCTATGTACTCGCTACAACGATACGACCCAAGTCATCAAATCATGGAACTATCGGAAAGCATGGGACGGGTCGGAGTGGTTTTATCCGGTGATTATTGATAATATGATGAATTTAGAGTTGCTCTTCTTTGCTTCTCGCGTTACCGGCGATCAAAAATATTATGACGTAGCCGTAACACATGCAAATACGACTTTAGCGAATCATTTTAGAGATGATTTTAGTAGTTATCATGTAGTGAACTATGATCCGAAAACCGGCGAACCAATACATTGGCAAACCTGTCAGGGGTATAGCGACAATTCAACCTGGTCGCGTGGGCAAGCCTGGGCAGTCTACGGATACACAATGATGTATCGTGAAACCGGCGATCAACAATATTTGGTTGCTGCTGAGAAATTAGCTGATTATTATTTATCTCATTTGCCGGAAGATGGTATTCCTTACTGGGACTTTAATGTGGGCGAAGAAGGCTATACACCTGAAGGAGAATCGTATGCCGTCCAGTCGCAAGAGAAGGTGAAAGACGCATCAGCAGCTGCAATTGTTTGTTCTGCTTTGTTTGAATTGGCTGAGCTGACAGAGAAAAGTATTTACCAAGAAAAAGCGGTGCAGATGCTTCATACATTGGCTTCTCCGGCATATCGTGCAGAACTAAATGAGAATGCGCATTTTCTTTTGAAACATTGTACCGGTAGCTATCCGCATAAGACGGAAATAGACGTGCCACTGGTGTATGCTGATTATTACTTTTTAGAAGCCTTGTCGCGTTATAAGAAAATGCTTGCCAATAAATAATGGTTCATGCTATCTGTGGTCTTGTGAATGATAGCTATGAGCAGAGCCGGATTAGTATTGTTTATAATGCAACTTGAGATGGTGCTTGGATGAACAGAATTTCTACTGTTCTTATTTACCTTTCACCTAATAGACCGTTAGGTATAGCTGAAATTTACAAATGAGTGCTTATCTTTGCACCAGTGAGCTAGAGATATAGCTGCATGTTATTTATATAAACAGGAATTTTTCGTGAAAGATTTTATTATATCCGATGTGCAGTCGGAAACGGCTGTCTTAGTAGGGTTAATCACCCCGGAGCAAGACGAACATAAAGTAAAAGAATATTTGGACGAATTGGCTTTCTTAGCCGATACAGCCGGTGTAACTTCTATGAAACGGTTTACACAACGCTTAGAGCATCCCAGTTCTGCAACTTTTGTTGGTACAGGCAAATTGCAAGAGATTAAAGAATATGTCGTGGAGCATGAGGTGGGAGTCGTTATATTTGATGATGAACTTTCAGCTAAACAACTACGTAATATCGAGAAAGAACTGCAAGTGAAAATTCTGGATCGGACCAGTTTGATATTAGATATTTTTGCTCATAGAGCCCAAACAGCCCACGCTAAGACACAAGTGGAACTAGCTCAATATCAGTATATGTTGCCTCGCCTGACTCGACTTTGGACTCACTTGGAGCGCCAGCGTGGCGGTGTGGGAGTAGGTATGCGTGGTCCCGGTGAAACTCAGTTGGAGACAGACCGCCGAATAATTACCGATAAGATTGCGAAGCTCAAAAGAGACTTGGTAGTTATTGACAAACAAAAAAGCGCACAACGTAAAAATCGAGGAAAAATGGTGCGTGTTGCCCTGGTTGGATATACCAATGTGGGTAAGTCGACCTTGATGAACTTATTAAGTAAAAGTGAGGTGTTTGCAGAAAATAAGCTTTTTGCTACGCTGGATACGACCGTTCGAAAAGTAATAGTAGGAAACTTGCCTTTTCTAATGTCTGATACGGTAGGATTCATTCGCAAACTGCCGACTGAATTGGTTGAGTCTTTTAAATCAACGCTGGATGAAGTGCGTGAGGCAGACCTTTTGATTCATGTAGTCGATATTTCTCACTCATCGTTTGAAGAGCAGATAGAAGTGGTGAATAGCACACTTTCAGAAATAGATGATAAAGAGAAACCGATGATATTTGTTTTTAATAAAATAGATGCATTTACCTATGTGGAGAAAGAGGAAGACGACCTCACTCCGCGCACGAAAGAAAATGTAGATCTCGAAGAGCTGAAACAAACGTGGATGAGTAAGCTAAAGAAAGATGCTGTCTTTATTTCTGCTAAAGATAAGACCAATGTAGATGCCCTTCGTACAACCCTTTATGAGCGTGTTAAAGAGATACATATTACACGCTTCCCGTACAATGATTTTCTTTATGAATATTACAGCGAAGACGATTTTAGCTGAATAACTATTTCTAACTGTATGCATCAGCCGGTATGAATAAGCGAATCCTAAAACTGGCCCTACCGAATATTATTTCAAATATTACGGTTCCACTGCTTAGTATGGTGGATATGGCGTTGGTTGGGCATTTAGATTCAGCTGCATATATTGGGGCTATCAGTTATGCCGGAATGATTCTGAATTTCCTCTATTGGAATTTTGGTTTTCTGCGGATGGGGACGAGCGGATTTGCGGCACAGTCATACGGAGCGAGAAATTTGCAAGAAGCCGTAAATGTCCTTATGCGTTCGCTTGCAGTGGCAATGGGGGTAGCTTTTCTTATTTTACTGTTTCATCCATTGATTCTTCGACTAGCTTTTAGTCTGGTCGTAGCCGGACCTGAAATCAAATCGTATGCGGCAGACTATTTTTACATCTATATTTGGGCAGCTCCTGCCATTATGGGGCAATATGCTTTGACCGGATGGTTCATTGGCATGCAGAACTCACGCACACCCATGTATGTAGCTATCTTTGTGAATGTGCTGAATATCTTGATGAGTGTGACATTTGTGTATGTCTTTAAAATGAAGATTGAAGGCGTTGCCTTAGGTTCGCTCATTGCGCAAACGTTGGGCTTTTTATTTGCATTTTACATTTGCCTCACTCGGTATAAACGACTGAGGAAGTACGTAAAGCTGGCTATCTTAAAGCAACTGAAACTGTTTCTTCCTTTCTTTAAAGTAAACTCAGATATTTTTCTTCGCACCTTGATGTTGGTTTGTGTGACTACATTTTTCACCTCTGCATCGGCACGCATGGGTGATATGACTTTGGTTGTAAACTCATTATTGATGCAGCTGTTTGTCCTTTTTTCTTATATGATGGATGGCTTCTCTTATGCGGCCGAAGCGTTGACCGGTCGATATGTGGGCGGACAGTCGCCCGGCTTGTTGAGGCAACTGGTGCGACAGCTGTTTAAATGGGGAATAGGCATTGCTTTGGTTTTCACATTGCTTTATGGACTGTTTACGGATGAGATACTGGGTTTGTTGACGGATAAACTAGCTGTTATCGAGGCGGCTAAAGAATATCAACATTGGACTTTGTTGATTCCTTTGGTGAGTTTTTCAGCTTTCCTGTGGGATGGCATTTTTATTGGCAGTACAGCTTCGCGACAAATGAGGAATTCTATGTTTATGGCCGTAGTATCATTCTTTGTTTTATACTTCATCTTGAATTATTTCAGTTTGTCTTATGCCTTATGGGCTTCATTCTTACTTTATTTAGGCATGCGTGGATTGGTCCAGACCTATATGTTTCGAGGTGTGTTACGTGAAATATATGCATAGCTATGGCTATAACTGTATTTAATAGTGCTTTTGTGTCCCCTGACAATAAGACGTTTGTATATTTGTAGCAGATGGCAGAACAATCATTAAAAGATAGAGCAGCGAAAGGCTTCTTTTGGGGAGGTGTTAGCAATGGACTGGTGCAATTATTAAGCGCTGTTTTTGGCATATTCCTGGCTCGTATATTGAGTGAAGACGATTATGGGATGGTCGGGATGTTGCTTATCTTTTCGTTGATAGCCAGTGCGATTCAGGAAAGTGGATTTACCACGGCTTTGACCAATAAGAAGGAGGCTAGTCATCGGGATTATAATGCTGTGTTTTGGTTTAGTCTGATAGCTGCGTTTATCCTTTATATTATCCTCTTCTTTTCAGCTCCTTTTATTGCTTCATTCTTTGATCAGCCAGCCTTGACGGCGTTGGCGAGGTATCAGTTTTTAGGTTTTCTCATATCCAGTACAGGAACGGCCCATTATGCCATTCTGTTTAAGCAAATGCGAGTGAAAACCAATGCAAAGATAACGCTAACTGCTCTGCTTGTTTCGGGTACAGTAGGGGTGTTGATGGCTTATTATGGCATGGCTTATTGGGGGTTAGCAACGCAAAACTTATTATATGTATCTATATCGGCTGTGATGCGCTGGTTTTATTCAGGATGGAGACCTACGTTCGAGTGGGATTTTACACCAATAAAAGAGATGTGGCCTTTTAGTGCGAAGATATTACTGACAAATATTACAAATATCATCAATAACAATCTTTTCTCAGTATTACTAGGACGTTTCTATAACGAAGGAGATGTGGGTCAATATACACAAGGGAATAAGTGGAAGTTTATGGGTGAGAGTGTGGTTTTTGGGATGATAAACAGTATTACTCAACCTTTGTTTGCACAGCTTACGGATGAGCGTGAACGAGCTGCCCGAGTATTTAGAAAAGTGTTGCGATTCATTTCATTTATTTCGTTTCCAACCATGTTGGGACTTGCGTTTATATCTGAAGAGTTCATTGTAATAGCTATCGGTGAGAAATGGCTTCCTGCTGTTTCCTACCTCCGCTTACTATGTATTTCGGGTTCTATTTCGCCAATCATCTTGTTATATACTCAATATGCACTCAGTAAAGGGAAGTCTACCCTTTATTTCCGTTTTAATATGGTTTTTTGCCTCTCTCAATTGGCGGCTGCTTTATTGATGATTCGCTGGGGGATTATGCCAATGATTGTGGTATATGTATGTAATTATTTTCTCTTGTTGATTGCCTGGCAATTAATCACAAGAAAATATACGACGGTCTCTCATTGGGAAGTAATTAAAGATATAGGACCTTTCTTGTTTGTTACGCTATTGTCTTTAGGGCTCACTTATTTGTTTACGCTGCCTATAACAAATATATATATGCTTCTGATAGCAAAAATAGCTATTGCCGCCATTCTTTATGTTTTACTGATGAAGCTGTTTGGTACGGTTATTTTTGAAGAAAGTATGGATTATATTAAGAGCAAGTTCTTAAGAAAACACTAAATATTCCCCCGATATATACTATGCTAATCTTTTTGGCAATGAATTTGCAGATATATGCTTGCATATTAGGAATCTAAGTAGGGTTTGTTGATTAATCTTATTTGGTAATATGCTGTATTACAGAGTAATGAAATAAAAAATATAGCTAAATGGATAAGGAAAATAAGCAAGAACAGACATCTTTTCAGGATGTTGAACAGGATGATGCGACAAATTTACAGGAAAATCACGCCGGACAGATGGATGAAATGTCGGATTCGGACAAGCTGTCAGGTGATTCAGACGAATTGACTGAGGAGAACTGGAAGTTGAAATATGACGAACTGAACGATATGCATCTTCGGTTGATGGCTGAGTTTGATAATTATCGTAAAAGAACCATCAAAGAGAAAGCTGAGATTATTCGTAATGGCGGTGAATCAGTTCTTATTGCTTTGTTGCCTGTCGTTGACGACTTCGAACGTGCGCTTAACACAATAAATAACTCGGACTCTGTGGAGGGGCTTGTTGAAGGGGTTGAGTTGATATATACCAAATTTATGGATTATCTGAAGAGGCAAGGAGTAGAGCCTATTGAGGCTATAGGAATGCCTTTCGACACGGAAAAATTTGATGCGATAGCTAAAATACCTGCACCTTCCGAAGATTTGAAAGGAAAAGTTGTAGATGCAACACAGACGGGTTATATGCTGCATGATAAAGTAATCAGACATTCAAAAGTAGTAGTAGGAGAATAAGAAGATGGCAAAAAGAGACTACTATGAAGTGTTGGAGGTGACCAAAACCTCTACAGTCGAAGAAATAAAAAAAGCTTATCGAAAAAAAGCGATACAATACCACCCCGACAAGAATCCGGGTGATGCGGAGGCTGAGGAGAAATTTAAGGAAGCAGCTGAAGCATACGATGTATTGAGTGATTCTCAAAAACGCCAAAGGTATGATCAGTTTGGTCATGCAGGTATGGGAGGTTCTTCCGGCGGCGGATATGGTGGAGGTATGTCTATGGAGGATATATTTTCACAATTTGGCGACTTGTTCGGGGGGCATTTCGGTGGTTTTGGCGGTTTTGGTGGCTTTGGCTCTTCCAGAGGAACACGCGTGAACAGAGGTTCTGACCTGCGTGTCAAGGTCAAGCTGTCATTGAAAGAGATTGCTACCGGCGTAGAGAAAAAAATCAAAGTCAAGAAATATATTGCTTGCGATAATTGTCATGGTTCGGGAGCTGCAGATGATAAAAGCACTACTACCTGTACAACTTGTAATGGTCGGGGAGTCGTTACGCGTGTAACCAACACTATTCTTGGTCAGATGCAGACACAGAGCACCTGCCCGACCTGTAATGGAGAGGGTACTATCATTACGAAGAAATGTGATAAATGTGATGGGGAAGGCATCGTGAGAGACGATGAGATTATTACTATCAACATCCCTGCCGGTGTAGCAGAAGGAATGCAGCTTTCTATGGCCGGAAAAGGAAATGCAGCCCGAAGAGGAGGCGTAAATGGTGACCTTTTGATATTAATTGAAGAAGAGCCACATCCGGAATTGATACGTGATGAAAACGACTTATTATATAATTTATTACTGACTGTTCCACAGGCTGCTCTAGGCGATTCAGTCGAAGTGCCTACGGTAGATGGAGGAAAGGTGAAGGTAAAAATAGATGCCGGGACACAGCCGGGCAAGGTGTTGAGATTGAAAAACAAAGGACTCCCTTCTATCAATCGATACGGAACGGGTGATTTGTTGATAAACGTTGTTGTCTATATACCGGAATCGCTCTCGTCGTCAGAAAAGAAAATGATGAAGGATATCAAAGATGCTGAAAACTTTCAGCCTTCAACTTCCGTGAAAAAGAAAATATTTAATAAGTTTCGTAATTTGTTAGACTAGATATCTGTTTGAAACAGAACAGCTGAATGATACGCCTTTGGAAGCGTTATCGGCATATATAAAAGGAAAAAGGCTCATGCTATTCTATAGTTTGAGCCTTTTTTATGGTGACAAAATCACGTTGATAAGTTAGTTTCCAAAAGAAATACCCATACGTAAACCGTGCTTGATTAGTTCGTTTTCTTCCGTTACCACACGGAGTTTTCCGGCTACTTCACTCAAGGGTGTTGAGTCAATAACATTTCCTTTGATGCAAACCATACGCCCGAAGATTCCTTTTGATATGAGCTCGGTTGCATGCCCTCCTAGTCGTGTGGCTAGGTTGCGGTCGAATGGGGATGGACTGCCACCTCTTTGTGTATATCCTAAAACCGTTTCTCGTGTTTCGATACCGGTTGCTGACTCTATTACGTCGGTAAAATAGTCGGCAGGACGTTTTTTGTGTCCGGTGTCAATACCTTCAGCTACCACTACAATTGAATATTGTTTTCCACGAAGAAAGCGGTTTTCAATAGCTTTGGTTACTTTTTTAATATCATAGCCCAGTTCAGGAAGTAAAATAACATCTGCTCCGCCGGCCATTCCTGCATATAGGGCAATCCAGCCCACATGATGCCCCATGACTTCAACAACCATTACTCTTCGGTGTGAGCTGGCGGTTGAATGGAGTCGGTCAATCGCCTCGGTGGCGATATTTACGGCTGTGTCAAAGCCAAAAGTGATATCCGTTCCCCACACATCATTATCGATGGTTTTGGGTATGCCAATCACATTCAGCCCTAGATTAGCTACTTTGTTGGCTGTCTTTTGTGTGCCGTTTCCACCTATGCAGACCAGGCAGTCTAGTGCTAAGTCCTCGTAATACTTCTTGATGGTTTGCACTTTATCTTCAGCTTCGGAAGCCAGTAGTTTTTTAAAGGCTTTATCTCTTGATGTACCCAGAATGGTACCTCCTTTATTTAATATACCGGAGAGCCTGTCTTCGGTCAGGATTTCTGTATTGCTATGTATCAATCCTTCAAATCCGTTGTGGATGCCAATAACTTCCATTCCATAATGCATGATGGCCGTTTTACCCACTCCACGAATGGTTGCATTGATTCCCGGCGAATCTCCTCCGGATGATAGGATTCCTATGCGCATTGTTAGTCGTATTAATGATTTATTGTGATGTAAAGATAACTATTAGTTCTGATATATTTGATGTGTCATGCTTTATCACTTTTGCAGATTGTCAGATGATGGACTGAGATTTATTTATTATTATGTGAATCAATATATTTGAAATACGTTATATTTGTGTAAGAATCAGCTGAAAGCTTAACCTTAACCTATACGACTATGAAAGTTACTTTACCCTTTTTGATACTGCTTTTTTGTTTCTATAGTTCAATCTTTTCATCATATGCTTATGAAGAAAGGAATCTGTTGCAAAAAAAAGCAGAAATCATGGACTTAAAAAATCAGATACTTCCGAAAGAACAATGGATTACATATCCGGATTACGCCGATAGAACAGGATGGGATAAACTGCTTAATGAAAACAAAAAAGACTTAATAGTCAATGGAGAGAAATACGTAAATTATGATTGGAAAGTAGTGAAAGCAACGGATTATTTGGGCTATATACGAACAGGTAATCGTTCGGAAATGGAAGCCGTTGCAGGTCGCAATCATACGGCGTTAGCTACCTTATTCATGGCTGAACTAGCTGAAGGTGAGGGGCGTTTTCTTGATCAAGTAATCAATGGTGTGTTTGCCCTTTGTGAGCAGACAACTTGGTCGCTATCTGCTCATTTAACCTTGCAGCGTAAAGGTTCGGGTTTTCCGAATCATACAGAAAACGTCATCGATTTGGTCGCCGCTGATATGGGATCAATGCTTGCCTGGGTGTATCATTTTTTACATAAAGAATTTGATAAAGTTCATCCATTTATAAGTCTGCGACTATATGATGAACTGGATAAGCGCATCATGAGGGCATACATGGAAACGAATCATTACTGGTGGATGGCGGTAAATCTTACTCCCGGAGGGTTAGTGAATAATTGGAATCCATGGTGTAACTCAAATGTGCTGCAAACATTTCTCCTATTAGAAGAAAATCCCGAAAAACTCTATCAAGGAGTGATGAAGACGCTGATTTCAACAGATAAATTTATTAATTATACGCATAGTGACGGCGCTTGTGAAGAGGGCCCTTCATACTGGGGGCATGCTGCCGGGAAGCTATATGATTACCTTCAGATTATTTATGATGCAACCGGCGGGAAGTTATCTCTTTTTGACGAGCCGATAATTAAAAATATGGGAGAATATATTTCTCGGTCGTATGTGGGTGATGGCTGGGTCGTTAATTTTGCCGATGCTTCTGCTAAAGGAGGCTTTGACTATCGTTTAATCTACCGTTATGGGCAAGCAGTGAGTAGTGATGAAATGATGGGGTTCGCATTTTATTTGAAAGATAAGACTCCGCAAAAGCTTTCTGTATCCAGAGATATGTGGCGAACTTTAGCCGGAATATCTACCGATATCCTGATGGGAGGAGAGACTTTGTCTTATACTGCGCCCACGGTCACTTGGTATCCCGAAACAGAGTTTTGCTATATACGGGAGGGGGACTTATTTTTTGCATCTAAAGGTGGCTTCAATGACGAGAGCCACAACCATAATGATGTGGGAAGTTTTTCTGTATACTATCAGCAAGTGCCTTTGTTTATTGATGTTGGGGTCGGTACATATTCAGCCAAAACATTTAGTTCAGAAAGATATACGCTTTGGTATATGCAAAGCAACTATCATAACCTACCCTTGGTAAATGGCTATCCACAGCAGAATGGGAAGATCTATAAAGCACTACACACTACATTTGATGGGCGAAGAAAAACTTTCGGAATGCAGTTGGAGCAGGCTTATCCGAAGGTTGCAGGTATTGAGCACTGGAAACGAAGCTACAAAGTTGCTCCTCAAACGGTGGTAATAAATGATGATTTTCGCATAGAAGATGCCCAAAAACCTAATCATATCAATTTTATGGTATGGGGAGAAGCTGATGTGTCGAAAGAGGGGCAGGTGATTGTTCGCAAAGAACACGTTCAAGCAATTCTTACCTATGATAAGAAACGCTTTCAAGTCTTGACGGAACGTGTCGAGATTGATGATCGTCGACTCAGTAATGTGTGGGGAGAAAGCGTCACAAGAGTTACGCTTGTGGCAAAAGAGGTTGAAAAGAAGGGGAAATATGAATTTAAAATTCGCCTTTCCGGAAAGGGGTCCTAGGTCGAAAAGACGGGTTATTGTTACTCAGCTGTTGTGAGATTCTTTTTTAGCATGAGCATATCTTTGAGCTGTATGCCATTTTCATAAATGGGGAGTTCATAGTTTTCAAGGAAGAAGTTTTTTCGTATGCTGTATGGCATGAAACCATTTTTCTTGTAGAAGGCTATTTGAGGTATAGCACCATCAGGAGTGCCCACGATAAGAACCTTATAAGCTTGTGCTTTAGCCAAACGCGCTGCTTCGGCTAACAGATAACTACCGATTCCCAATCTTTGGTAATCTTTATCAATAGCGATATTTTTAATTTCTGTTGTATGGGCATCTATGGGATATAAACAAAACACCCCCACAGGTCTTTCTTCGTGAATGGCTAGATAAACATCTGATTGAAAAAGATACTTATTGATTGCTTCAATAGTTTCATCAGCAAGTAAAAGTAAATGGTAGGGATAGTTCTCTGTGATTTTTATTGTTGTAATAATCATTACATGCCGTTTGATTATTGCTGATAGCTTTATGCTATTAATAGTCGGTAATAGAGGTCAAGCTTTCTGCGTAATGAATTTTTCAGGATGCTTGCCAACAACATGTTCATACAGGGCACGGATTTTTATAATATCTGCTTCTGCATCGCCTGTTGGATAGAAAGCAGGCATAAAACCGGCTTCTTTTCTCTTATAGTCAATATAAGCGGGTAGGATGGGTACGTTGGCTTCCAGTGCGATGTAATAAAAACCTTTTTTCCATTCATTGGTGCCTTTGCGTGTGCCTTCAGGTGTGATGGCTAGTTGGAAACGCTCTCTTCTGCTGAACTCTTTGACCATCTGTTCGGTTGTTGACGAGGCGGACTTTCCATCTTTTCTTTTTGAACGGTCAATAGGAACTCCACCTAGTGCATTGAAAAAAAGATTGAGAGGAAACACGTACCACTCTTTTTTAATGAGGAATTTGGCATTACGTCCAATAGCTGTATAAAACAGTTTGCCAACGATAAAGTCCCAGTTGCTGGTGTGAGGTGCAACACAAATGACGCATTTAGGTACGTCTTCTCCTATCGGACCTATATTCCAATTGAATAAATGGAGAATGGCCTTGCATAATTTTTTTAGCATGTAGTAATATGGTTAGGAAGCTACATTAATAAGAGCTGCTAAAGACTGGGTGATTTCATCCAATTCTTTATTTAGATCTTCGTGTAATTTTTTGTAATACTGTTTGATGATTTTCTGATTAGCAGTTCCGGCAGCATGTTGAGAGCGGCGGATAAAGTCGTCATTGGATTGTACTATACGCGATATTAAAAGCGTTGTTTCTTCAGACAGTGTTATTTGTTTGGTATAAAGACAAAAATAAACCTCTGTAAGCATCTCGCCAAAGATTGCATTAATATACTTTTTTAATAGTCTCCTGCTCGTCATAATTTTGTGTCTTTTTTTGTTTATCACACTTGAACTTAAATGCATCCTAAGTTTTTTTAGGACCTCTCTAATCGATGTTTACAAAAGTATATGAAAACTTTGAGCTGGCAAAGCGTTGAAAAAAGGGATTCTGAGCTGAGCCCCTCGTAAATACATTCTTTAAGAATTTGATTTCTTCTACACACGTATAAATTCTTACATTTGTAGTTTGACTAAAAATCAACTAATCTGTATAGTATGTATTATAGGCAACTTCCAATGCTTATTTTAGCATGTGTTTTTACCTTTTCTTTGAGTGCTCAGGAAGTAGTAAAGAATGATTCGGTAAAGACGGAGAAAAAAAACATATTTAAGCGGGTCTATGAATATTTTGAACAGTCTAATGAGGTATCTCCGGATAAACGTTTTGACTTTTCAATCATCGGAGGACCGCATTATTCTAACGATACGAAACTTGGAATTGGTCTATTGGCGTCCGGTTTGTTTCGTTTAGATAGGAGTGACTTGGAGATGTCTCCCTCTAATGTCTCCCTTTATGGTGATATAACAACTACGGGTGCTTATGTAGTGGGAATTAGTGGGAATATACTTTTTCCTCAAATGAAATATCGGATTGATTCGGATGTGAAATTTTCGCATCGCCCCAGTAGATATTGGGGAATAGGCTATGACGCAGGTCGAGCAAATATCTATACAAAATACGATAATCAATTGGTTGAACTCAAATTCGACTTTTTGAAAAAGCTTTTTACAAATACTTATTTGGGTGTCACGACAAATTTCAAAGATATTCAAGGAAAGAACTTTAATGATATAACACTATTAGCTGGCGAGAAATCTCACACAACAGCTTTGGGTGCAGGGTTGATTTTGTCGTATGATTCACGCGACTTTATCCCTAATCCGTACAAAGGAATTTATGCTAAAGCAGAGTTTCTCTATTATCCGAAATTTTTAGGAAGTACTTTCGAGTTTAATAAGACAGAACTTCTTTTCCGTGCTTACCAGCGTGTTTGGAAAGGAGGGGTGTTGGCTTTTGATTTGCATGGCGTGCTTAATAATGGCGATGTGTCGTGGAATATGATGTCTGTGGCAGGCACTGCTTATCAGATGCGCGGTTATTATGCCGGAAGGTATAGAGACCGAAACTCGGTGCAAACGCAGCTTGAGTTGCGTCAGCATATATATCGTCGAAACGGAATAGCTGTTTGGGTAGGAGCAGGCAATGTGTTTCATAAAATGTCTGCATTTGATTTTGGTCAAACATTGCCGAATTTTGGTTTTGGTTATCGTTGGGAGTTTAAAAACAGAGTCAATGTGCGAATAGATTACGGAATAGGAAAGGGGGAATCCGGGTTTTATTTTAATATAAATGAAGCTTTTTAATGATTCTATCATGTTGATGCATATTAAGAACTGGTTGAAAATATCTTCAAAAGGGGCTTTTTTGCTCTTATTATTGGTGAATCTTATACCTAGTTTTGCACTTGTTTTTACTGAACCTTTTAATATCTGGGGTAAGATACTGGTCATCATATTTCCTGCAGGGCTTTTTACCTTGATTTTCAGTTTACTTCGTAATGTGGGTAAAATGCAGTTGATACTCATTCCACTATTGGTTATTCATGCTTTTCAGATTGTCGTTTTTTACCTGTTTGGTGAGGGCGTAATCGCTGTAGATATGTTTCTCAATGTATTAACGACCAATGTGTCTGAGGCAGGAGAGGTGCTGGATGCTGTGTGGGAAGCAGTTGTATTTGTTATTGTAGTTTATGTACCAACCATTGTCTTGTCGTTTATCGTATGTCGAAGGAAGCTAAACAACACAGTTCGGTTTAGAAAAAAAGCGTTGTTTGCCGGGTTTGGCTTGCTTGCGCTTTCTTTTGTTTTGAGCTTGAAAGCTAAGGATGTTAATACGGAAGATTTTATCTTTTATGAAGAGGTGTATCCGGTTAATGTGTTCAATAATTTACGTTTAGCTTCACAAAAGTGGTCGTTGAGAAGTGAATATTTGGTAGCTTCTAAAGACTTCACTTATCAAGCAGTGAGAAATGATACGTTGTCTGCTCGCGAAATAGTTGTACTAGTGATAGGCGAGACGAGTAGGGCTGACAACTGGTCATTGTATGGATATAACCGAGACACCAATCCTTTGTTGAAAAAGCAAGAAGACCTTATTGTTTTTCAAGACGCAGTTACCCAATCTAATGCAACTCATAAAAGTGTTTCTATTATGCTGACTGCTGCATCTGCTGAGGATTATAGTGCGGTTTATCAACATAAAAGTATATTGACAGCTTTTAAGGAGGTTGGATTTAAGACAATATTCTTGTCTAATCAATCGGCTAATCGAACCTTTACGGATTATTATGCGCAAGAGGCGGATTATACCCGGTATTATCGCTTTTTTAATAAAAAAATCAATCATTTCGATGGAGATATGTTGCCGGAGTTTCAGCATTTAGTTGATTCGATACCAGGTAATTTATTTGTGGTTCTTCATACGTATGGTTCCCATTTTAATTATAAAGAACGATATCCGGATGCATATTCAGTATTTAAACCGGATTATGTGGCAAAAATCAAGAAAGAATACCGACCATCTATGATTAATGCCTATGATAATACTGTTTTGTATACTGATTTTATTTTAGATCAGGTTATTTCGATATTAAAAAGTACCGGTGCTTGTGCATCCATGCTTTATGCATCTGATCATGGGGAAGACCTCTTGGATGATAAGCGTAATCGCTTTTTGCATGCATCGCCTACGCCTACATACTACCAACTGCGAATACCTCTCTTATTGTGGTTTTCTGATAACTATAAAGAGCTTTATGCAGATGTTGTAGCTAATACTGAAGCAAACAGACGTACGCCGATTTCTACCAATACGTTGTTTCATACGCTTTTAGATTTGGCGCATATAGAAACACCTTATTTTGATGCCTCCAGATCATTAGTGAATAAGGGCTTGGAAAATACGGTGCGGATGTATTTAAGTGATCATGACCGCCCCGTTCCATTTTACAAGTCAGGGATTAAAAAAGAAGATAAGTTGATGATTGAGAAGAAGCAAATAGCTTATTGAGTTATCCCATTCGGTTAATCTTCTCCAACCGCTCTTCGTCTATGATTTTGATTTTACGACCATCTAATGCAATAATCCTTTCTGATGCGAAAGTCGATAAAGTGCGGATGGCGTTTGATGTGGTCATGTTGGATAAACTGGCTAAGTCTTCTCTTGACAGGTAGATGCTAAGGGTAGCTCCATCTTCCTCCAGCCCATAATTTTCTTTTAAGAACAAGAGTGATTCTGCTAGTCGTCCTCTAATATGTTTTTGAGTGAGATTGACCGTGCGTTCGTCAGCAATGCCTAAGTCGGTAGATAGTTGGCGAATAAAAAACATGGCAAGATTGGAATTTTGCAACAATAGAGTCGTTACAATTTTCATGGGAATCAGGCAAACTGTAGAAGCTTCGAAAGCAGCGGCATTGGTTAAATAGTTTTCTTGTGCAAAAGCTGCACGATAGCCGAAATACTGAATGGGCTTTATCATGCGAATGATTTGGCTTCGTCCTCCAACGCCTTCTTTAAAGATTTTCACCTTACCTTTCAAAAGACACATCATGTCTTTGGGCTCTTGGCGCTCATAATATATCAGTTGGTTACGCTTGTAGTTCTGAAAACGGACACTACTTTTCAATACTTCCCGCTCATTGTCAGTAAGTATTCTCCACAGATCTGATAGTTTTGCCGATATGTCAACTTCTTCTTTGCGATTCTTAGCCACGATACTATGGTGTTAAAAAACATAGTTGTAAAGCACAAATATACGATTTTTTCAGGATATTAGTATTTGTTTCTAGGTTTTTTGTATTTTCATCCCCAACTGCTCTAGGGGCTGTATAGATGCTATAATCAGTAGCTTTCAATAATTAGGTCTGTCAAAGTAAACAATTTATTTAACAGAGTGGTTATAGATAGAGATTGTTAATGAATCTTCAAGAATAAAGATGCGTATTGTATTAATTTAATTATAAGTAAAACTATGGGATTTATAAAAGAGTTTAAAGAGTTTGCGATGCGTGGCAATGTGATAGACATGGCTGTGGGTATCGTTATTGGAGGTGCTTTTGGTAAAATTGTTTCCTCTTTAGTATCTGATGTTGTTATGCCCGCAGTGGGTATTTTGGTAGGTGGAGTTAACTTCACTGACTTGAAGATTATGCTTAAAGCGGCTGTGGTTGAAGGTGGAGAGACGATAACTCCGGCTGTAACGCTCAACTATGGTACTTTTATTCAGGAAATATTTGATTTCTTGGTAATTGCTTTTGCTATATTCTTAATGATCAAGGCTATCAATTCTTTGAAACGTAAGAAAGAAGAGCCGGCACCTGCTCCAGCAGCTCCTCCCGCTGATATTGTATTGTTAGAAGAGATTAGAGACTTGTTGAAAGACAAAAAATAATCCGAATATAATAGGAAATTAAAAACCGCTTAGCTGCAACTGCTAAGCGGTTTTTTTAAAAACAGTTTATCAATAATTACGTAAAACGTTTCTTAGAAATCAATATGTTCAGGCATGATAGCTTGTTGGAAAGTCAATGACCTTAATCGTTCAATCATTTGCTTCTTTTCATAAGCATCTTCACCCATATACCATTTAGCCAGTCGGACATTTATTTCGCCCAATGATTCAGAAAGCATTTGCTCATACCAGCTTTTTACTTCCGGATAGTCGGTTACGGTATATTTTTCTAATGAAGCTTTTTCAGCAGCCAACTCGATGGCATCCTGTAATCCGCCTAATTTGTCAACCAAACCAATCTCTAATGCTTGCGTACCGGTCCAAACACGTCCTTGCCCGATAGAGTCTATTTGCTCTTTGGTCATAGAACGCCCTTCGGCACACCTGGTAAGGAATAGGTCATATCCTTTCTCTACATTCTTTTGCATTTTGGATGCTTCCATTTCATTAAAGCCTCTGGAACGAGCAGAGATGATAAAGGGTATCCCAAATGTAGATCCGCCAAATGTGCTGAACTTATTGGTTCCAAGCTCTTCAAATGAAAGTCCCATTTTTTTAGCTAACTCTTCACCATTAGCAACAAGACCGAAGATGCCGATAGAGCCGGTAATGGTAGTTGGTTCAGCCACAATGCTATTGGCAGCACACGAAATATAGTAACCACCGGATGCAGCTGCACCACCCATAGATACAATAACCGGTTTAACTTCATTCAGCTCTTTCACTGAGTGCCAAATTTGCTCAGATGCATTTGCACTACCTCCCCCGGAGTTTACTCTAAATACAACAGCTTTTACGTCATCATCTTCCATGAGTTTTTTCATCTTGTGGATGTAGTCTTTAGGTAGTATAAGCTCGCCCGACATAAGGGGAGAACTGCCTATGAAGTCATCCATGATGGCGCCTTCTGCATAGAGAACAGCAATTTTGTCTTTTCCTTTCTTTTCTGCTTTCTCTTTGACCTTTAACATGTTTTTGACAGAAACTTGCTTGATGTCTTTTGCTTTTTCAACATCCATAAAACCTTTCAGGTATTCTGTAACATCTACTTCATAGAGCAGTGTGTCTGCCATTCCTTTATTTACGATTTCTGCCGGATCTTCAAACATAAGTGCATCATCCACGTATGCATTCAGCTGATCAACCGATATATTACGACTTTCGCTAATACCCGTTAGCATGTGCGACCAGATGCTGTTCATATAGGATTTGGTTTGTAAACGATTGGCTTCACTCATCTCTGTCTGTATATAAGGCTCGACGGCCGACTTGAATGTGCCTACTTTAAATACTTGATGGGTGATACCTAGTTTTTCATATTGGTTTTTCTTGAATTCCAAGATGCTGCCTATTCCCATAAGTCCCATGGTTCCTTTAGGGTTTAAGGCAAGTTTGTCTGCAACCGAAGCAAGATAATACGATCTCTCTGTGTAAATTTCTCCATAAGAAATGATGAATTTGCCCGATTCTTTGAAATCTATAAGGGCTTTTCGAACGGGTTCCAGATTGGCAAAATTAGAACCCATATAGCTGGACTTAATATAGATTCCTTCGATTTTTTTGTTGTTTTTGGCTTTTTTAATAGCCGTCGTTAGATCCTTAACGGTTAATGATTCGCTGCTTCCCCCCATAAGTATAGCAAGAGGTGAGGGTTGGCTGCGCTCGGTTAATGAACCGCTTAAGTCAATTTTCAGTACAGAGTGCTCTTTGACTACATACTCTGTTTCACCTGAAGCTATCATTGCTCCAATGGTTACTAGTGATATCAAAAAAACAATTAGCGTTCCTACAACCAGTGCAAGAAAAGCTGCTAAAAACATCTTTAAAAATGATTTCATAACTTTTTTGTTTAATTAGTACAATTATATTTATTACTCTTTGTCTTCTTCTTTGTCTTCTTCAAAGGCCAATATATCTCCCGGCTGACAGTCTAGTTCGCGACAGATAGCTTCTAGGGTGCTGAATCGGATCGCTTTTGCTTTGCCGGTTTTTAAGATAGATAGATTGGCAGGTGTAATATTAAGCCGTTCGGACAGCTCATTTAGAGACATTTTCCGAACTGCCATCATAACATCCAAATTTACAATAATTGCCATATCTTCT
>CAZSWS010000002.1:0-65340 GCA_964610765.1 uncultured Parabacteroides sp. | reverse complement strand
CATTTTCCGAACTGCCATCATAACATCCAAATTTACAATAATTGCCATATCTTCTGCCTTTTTAAATCGTTAATTCTTGCTCTTCCTTCATTTTCATCGACTCTTTTACCACTTCGCCCAGAATGAAGAGGACGATAGCAAGCGTCAAAATGAAATATTGTGGAAAAGGCTGTACAATATTATATTGCTCCAACTCAACATGTGATTTTATAATTGAGCTTTCTAATAAGATATTCGCCAAGTCAAGAATAAAGTAGATGCTTAATATCCAAGATACCAACCGGATGGTATTCAGTGTACTTTTAGTAATTCCTTTTTTGCTTGCCTTATAGATATCTAATGATAAGGGGAATGGGGTGATTAGTACCATGGCGGCAAGTGTTGCGCAAAGAATCCATAAAAAACCCTTAATGCCTGTCGCTGCTGCAGACAAGCCTAAGCTTTCTGCCGGAATATTCATGATGAAGCGCTCGGTTTCTGCAGTTATTGCTTCTCCGGTTTTGACATTATTGAGCTCTTCTGTAAAGGAAAATAGCCCTTGTTTGGGTTCTACATCTACATAGTAGTATTCCTTAAAAAATCCTATTTTAGACATGGGTTCGCCAATAAAGTAGTTGCGTCCTATGCATATTGAGTGCAATACGATGATGAAATAAATAGCTCCTAAAAGAATGGCTAATACTTTAATTTTGATGTTCATAGTTGTTAGCTTTAAATAGTAAGGTCTTGTTCTTCTTTCATAGTAAGCGAAACATGTAATATTTCGGCAACCAAGAGGATGAGTAATCCTAAAAAGAGGATACTGCTGTCTGCATATTCCATTTGAACAGTATAGTCAGAAAAGCTTACAATATGTTTAGATTTAAAATAATTAAGTAGATAGAATAAGGTCGGGAAGGCATAGAGGGAAAGTACAATCCATCCTAGCTTTCGACAATGTCTTACATTCTTTTTTGTTAAGATATTCCCTTTGGTTGTTGAGGCAATAAGAAAATAAAATAAAACCGGAATAGCGATAATGGCTACAAGGAAATATAGCATAGTGATGAGTACCAATGTTTCAAAGATTACTATCCAAGTAGGTAGTTTTGCACCATCAACTTTTACTAATACTCTTCCGGTAGAAATATCAAACGGTAACTCTTCGTTAGACTGACTTCCAGTAATAACCGATGAATACCGATGTCCGCTTTTCGCTTGTAGGTTTAGGTACAGATACTCTTGGGTAAGCCCATGTGCAGATTCGTTTTCCTCATTCGATTTTACGCTATTCCATCCCTCTAGAAAAGCTTGAGGAGCTTCTAATATAACCTCAACGAGTGTATGTACAACGATGGCTGTAAAAAGTAAAGCAAGTACGGCTGAAATTACTTTTATTCGTTTCATAATCTTTCTGTTTTAGAAGTATTGATTAGTTACTGCAATACAAAAGAACAAATAATTATTGAATAAAGCAAGTTATTTATCGAAAAACGATAAATAATTATCCTTTTTCTTTATTTTGGATAGAATTGATAGCTTGTCTTTATTGTTTAATTATTGAGAAATAGAGGATGGATAGCTATCGGCTAATCAATTATAAAGAAGAGGTGGCTTTATGATGCAGGAATAAAAAGGTTATATTTGTATCTATAAATATTAAATTAATATCCTATGAACGTATTAGATAGATTTCTCAAGTATGTGTCGTTTGATACGCAATCTGACGAGAATAGCGGAAAAACACCTAGCACTCCCGGACAGTTTGTTTTAGCCAAAGCCATTGTTGAAGAGTTGGAAGCAATGGGATTGTCTGATATTAGCTTAGATGACAAGTGTTATATCATGGCTACGCTAAAAGGAAATACAGATAAAAAATTACCCAAGATTGGCTTTATAGCTCATTTAGATACGGCTCCTGATTTATCAGGGAAAGATGTTCAGCCTCGTATCGTATCCTATAAAGGAGGCGATATCGTATTGGATGAAAAAGAATCTATAGTTCTTTCGCCGGAGATGTTTCCTGAAATGAATGAATATATCGGACAAGATATCGTGGTTACCAATGGGCATACCCTATTGGGTGCTGACGATAAAGCGGGTGTAGCTGCTATAATCTCGGCCATTGAATACTTGAAAGAGCATCCGGAAATTGAGCATGGTGATGTTCGGATTGGTTTTACGCCCGACGAAGAGATAGGTGCCGGAGCAGACCATTTTGATGTAGAGAAATTTGGATGCGACTGGGCATATACGATTGACGGAGGCTCGGTAGGAGAATTGGAATATGAAAACTTCAATGCAGCAGGAGCTAAGATTACGATTAAGGGTCTGAATGTACATCCCGGAACAGCTAAAGATAAGATGATTAATGCTTCGTTGATAGCTATTGAATTAGCCGGCATGCTGCCTGCCAATCAACGACCGGAGCATACAGCCGGATATGAAGGCTTTTTCCACCTAATAGGAATGTCGGGTACCGTTGAGGAAGCAACACTTTCTTATATCATTCGTGATCACGACCGAACTTTGTTCGAAGAGAAGAAACAGCTACTTAAGACCGTTGTTGACTTTATTAACCGGAAATATCCCAATAGTACCGTGCTGGAGTTGAGAGATCAATATTATAATATGCGCGAGATTGTTGAGCCTAGAAAAGAAATCATAGACTTGGCCTTTCAAGCAATGACTGCGATAGGAGTAACCCCCAAGATTCAGCCCATTCGTGGAGGAACGGACGGTGCTCGTCTGTCTTTTATGGGACTTCCTTGTCCGAATATCTTTGCAGGGGGGATTAATTTCCACGGACGATATGAGTATCTCCCGGTACCATCATTAGAGAAATCGATGGAAACCATCATTAAGATTGTTGAGTTGAATAAATAATACCAAAAAAATTAATTGAAAGAAAACATGAAAAAGACTCCATTAACCGATACGCATATAGCGTTAGGTGCTAAAATGCACGAGTTTGCCGGGTATAACATGCCTATTGAATACAGTGGCATTATTGACGAACATACTACCGTTTGTAACGGAGTAGGTGTATTTGATGTTTCGCACATGGGAGAGATATGGGTGAAAGGACCAAAGGCACTTGAGCTGCTTCAACGGGTTACGTCAAACGATGTGTCTAAGTTGGAGATAGGTAAAGCACAGTATGCATGCTTTATCAACGAAGAAGGCGGAATCATTGATGACTTTATTACTTATTATTTCGAACCGGAAAAATACTTGCTGGTTGTCAATGCCTCTAACTTGGCAAAAGACTGGGAGTGGATAAATAAGCAAAATACAATAGGAGCTGAACTTGAAAATGCTTCAGACTGGACGGCTCAGTTAGCTGTGCAAGGTCCTAAAGCTACAGAAGTAATGCAGCGACTGACGGAGGTAGACTTGTCAGCCATTCCTTATTATGCGTTTGCTGTCGGTGAGTTTGCCGGTTGCCCTAACGTGATTATCTCAAATACAGGCTATACCGGAGCCGGTGGGTTTGAACTTTATTTCTATCCGGAGCATGGACAGAAAATATGGGATGCATTGTTTGAAGCAGGCAAACCTGAAGGAATCAAACCGGTAGGATTGGGAGCACGCGATACGTTGCGTTTGGAAATGGGATTCTGCTTGTATGGCAATGAGCTAAGCGAAACAACCTCACCGCTGGAAGCAGGACTGGGCTGGATTACGAAGTTTGTAGATGGTAAAGACTTTATAGGTCGTTCGGTACTTGAAAAACAAAAGCAAGAAGGTTTGACCCGTAAGCTTTGTGCTTTCGAACTGCAAGAAAGAGGTATTCCTCGTCAAGGATATGAAATTGCAGATACCGAAGGTCATGTGATTGGAGAAGTAACATCCGGCACGATGTCGCCTATGGAACGTATAGGGGTAGGGTTGGGCTATGTGAAGCCTGAGTTTGCCAAAGTAGGTACAGATATCACAATCATTATTAGAAATAAACAACTGAAAGCAAAAGTGGTTAAACCACCATTTAGAAAATAATCAGTATCAGTTTATATAAAAAGAGAATCCCCGGTAACACATAATTGGTTGCCGGGGACTTCTTTTTATAGATGGGTGCTTGCTTTAGAATAGCACCGCAGCAGTTATAGACCAGCCTCTGTTTTTACCATCAATCACGCCTTCTTGACCTTCAAAAGCATTGGATAGTCCCAACTCATAATTGAAGCCCACTTGCAGATGTCTGATAACTTCTACACCGGCACCAAAGTTCAGTCCGGCTCCAAAGCTTTTAGCTTTTACCTGGTCGTGTACGACGTTCCAAATTTTATCGCCACCTACTCTAAAAGAGGCATAAGGACCTGCTGTTAGATAAGCTTTCAGGATTGGTAGTCCAAACTTCCATTTCAAATTTAGCGGAATATCTAAATAGTCTGCTTTATAGCTTTTAGAACCAATGTTTCCTTCTGATTTAAAATCAACTCCTTTCCGCGAATAAAGAATCGCAGCATCCATGCCCACTCCTAATAAGGGAACGGTAAACTCGACCATTGGGCCTATGTTGAATCCGGTGAAGTTGTCTGAATTAACAATGCTCTTGTTAAAATGAACTTTTGATATGTTTACACCCCCTTTTACACCGAATCTTCCTTGTGCTGATGCTGGTGCTACACCTATGATAGCCACAATAAAAATAACTCCTAAAATTCTTTTCATATTAAAAATGTTTAGTTTCACAATTAAAAAAAATAGCAAGCTAACGGGATATTTTATTTTTCTCCCTACCCATGTAACAGTTTTTCTCCCCTCATAGTTCAATTCTTTAGTTTACTAACTGTTTTAAGATTGCTTTTCTATGGTGTGATTAGGGGTTGAATATACTGTTTTCGCTTGCTACTTGGTGTTAGAAGGAGGAGGGACAATGCTTTTTATATTCTTTGAGTGTAATTGATGTGAATCATTTATCTTTGTGAGATATTAATGCAACTACGCTATGGTCGAGAAGATTTTTCGATTTTTAAGTGCCGGATGGCAAAGCTTTCTAAGTATCCTTAAAATTCTGCTGTATTCCAAATGGAAAACCGGCTTGCCTCGCGTGTTTACTAATCAGGATGAGTTGGTTATTTTGGCTAATGGTCCCTCGCTTAATAAAACCATTACTGAATCTGCTGACTTTCTGAAAGGAAAGACTTTATTGGCTGTGAATTTCTTCGTGCTCTCTCCGCTCTACGATGAGCTGAAGCCTGAAGTTTATTTAATTGCCGACCCGCTTTTTTGGATTGTACCGGAGAAGAGAATCTCACTGTTTGAAACGCTCGCAAATAAAACAACCTGGGATGTAAGTTTTTTTATTCCATATAGGGCATTCAAAAATAAAGATTGGCAACCTTTCTTGAGCAATCATCCACATATACGTGTTTATGCTTATAATACGACACCGGTTGAGGGTTATCAATGCTTTTGCAATCGGGTATATGCTAGTGGTTTGGGAGTTCCACGACCCCATAACGTGTTAATTCCTTCTATTGTTATGGCTCTTAATTTATCATTTCAAAAAGTTTACCTGGCAGGAGCCGACCATTCATGGCTTACAGAAATTTCGGTAACGGACGAGAATGAGGTGCTGGTGCATCAAAAACATTTCTATGATCGTAAAACCTCGAAGGCAGAAGTTGTATTAAAGGAAAATCTGGAGTCTGCTTCTTTATATACGATACTGCATCACATGTCTGTTGCTTTTAAATCCTACTTTACAATCAAAGCCTACGCAAACTCATTAAAGAAAGAGGTCATCAATATTACGCCCGAATCTTTTATAGATGCTTTTAAGCGATTGAAGCTTTAAGCCCAGTTTCTTTACTTCGATTTATATTTGTGCAAGTAGCTTATCTATATATGCTTTGACTGCTTCCGAATCGTCTCCTGAAGGACTCCACGAAGCCATATTTTCTTCAGAAAGAGGACTGTAAGGTCCTTCTTTAACTTCATAAATGACCGAACCTGATTCCAGAACAACTAATCCGTGCCATACTCCCGGAGGGATTTCTCCTCCATACACCCCGTTTAAAGGGTTTAGAATAATGGTTTTTGTCACATTCCCATCATTGTCAAACAAGAATAAAGCGACCTTGCCACGCAAAAGGATAAATACTTCGTTCTTATCCGGATTAAGGTGTCTGTGTGGGCGTAGGTATGTGCCGGGTTCCATCGCATTTAGTAGCCGATTGATAGGGTCGTTCAAATCTTCGTGAAAGTTATAGTTCATTCGTAGCCTGGGCGATACTTTCGCTTTTTCGGTCGTTTTGTCCAGCAATAGATTGTCAATGGGTTTATATCCGTTCATAATGAATTATAGATTGATTCTGTGTTTTATATAGCTAACTGTCTTTCTAAATGAGTGAAAAAGATGATGCCGAAAAGAGCAATGTATGTTATAATTCTCATCGTTTAATGAGCACCGTGATTTGTAAAGCCAAATCAAAAAACACCATCTTGGCATTCACGTTCTGACCGATATGGCGGTCTGCTTTTTCCAATACTTGCATCAAATCGATTACATTCCGTTCATTAACGTAGGGAGAGAAATTAATAGCAAAAGATGCTTCCGGACGATTCAGATAGTTCAGTTTAGCATCTTGCATGCAGTATATGAAGTTTTCGCGCACCATTTGCTGGCAAAAACCAAGAAAGTTCTTTTGTCTCTCACGTCCAATGGCTGCCAATTCCTCTGCTTGTTCTTTCATTCCTCTTACATTACGTGCCCATGAATTACGCATGATGTTCTTGAATTGTTCTAAAAAGAAAGCATCTTCATCGCTGACGCTGATAGCTTGTATAGCCTTCAGAAAGTTTCCTTTTGACAAATGCGATACATAAGCGGCGTCTTCCGGAGATAAACTGTATAGACGCTCCATGGCTTCAGTGATGGACTCATTGTCGATAGGGCGAATGTTGATTCGCTGCGCTCTGGACTGAATTGTTCCGAGCACCATATCGGGTTGTTCAGACACCATGAGGATAACTGTTTTTGCCGGTGGCTCTTCTATCAGTTTTAATAATTTATTCGCACAGGTTGGGTGCATTTTTTCAGGTAGCCAGACAAGTAGTATGCGATACTCTGCTTCATAGATACGTAGGTTCATCTTGCGTGTGATTTCTTCACTTTCTCTGGAGTAGATGATGGCTTGAGAATTACCGGCTTGTATACTTTCCAGCCATTGGTCGAAACTGAAATATATGCGATCGCTTGTGAAATCTCTCCATTCAGGCAGATAGTCGTCACACGTTTCTTTCTTTTTGTCCTTGCGCGAAACAATGGGATATACAAAATGTAAGTCCGGGTGCTGTAGCTGGTCGTATTTTACACAAGATGGACAATGGCCACAGGCGTCTGTTTCACTTCGGTTAGTGCAGTTCAAATAGCGTGCATAGGCCAAAGCCAGAGGGTATGCCCCCGATCCTTCACGCTCACTAAAGAGTTGAGCATGCGGAACAATCCCTTTGTTTGCCGTTTCTGTCAGGTGGCGTTTTATCTTTTCTTGTCCAACTATATCTTTAAAATACATATTGTGTTAACCCGTTTTTTAGTATATCGCTTTTGCTATTTCATAAACGCTGTCAGAAGCGAGGAACGAGTAAAAGTGTATGCTTGGCACTCCGCTGGTAATTAGCCCTTTGCATTGCTCTATACTCCACTCTATTCCTACTTGTTTAGCCTCGTTATCTGTTTTGCATTTTCTGAGTTCAGCGGCAAATGCTTCCGGAATGTCTGTTCTGAAAACACGAGGAAGTACGGTTAACTGATTTTTCAGTACAATGGGTTTGATACCGGGAATAATAGGTACATTGATACCCTCTTTTCGGCATCGTTCTACAAAGTCGAAGTATTTCTGGTTATCAAAAAACATTTGTGTGACCAGGTATTCAGCCCCTTGCTCTACTTTCTGCTTAAGGAAGAAGATGTCTGAATCCATGTTGGGAGCTTCTTCATGCTTCTCCGGATAGCATGCCATTCCATAAGTAAAAGGAGTTTCATTGGCTTCGAAAGATGTTCCATCTACTGAAATGCCTACATTGAAATCGTTTACTTGGTTTTGCAAGTCGGTTGCATGTTCATGATATAGTTCCGGACGGAGGTTCTTGTCCAATGTTTTCACATCTCCTCTAAGTAGTAAGAGGTTATACACTTGTAAGAAGTTTAAATCTATCAGAGCATACTCTGTTTCTTCTTTACTAAACCCTTTGCAAATGATATGTGGAATAGCAGGGATTTTATATTTATTTTGGATGGCCGAAGCAATGGCTACAGAGCCCGGACGCTTGCGCACATTCATTTTCTGGATAGTACCATCTGCAAGTTCTTTGAAAAAACTCTCGCTGTGATGAGATGTTATATTGATATATTTGGGGTTAAACTCCCATAACTTGTCTATAACATCATATACCCGCTGAATATTATTGCCTTTAAGAGGAGGTAATATTTCAAAAGAAAAAGCGGTGTCCCGACTTTCGTTAATTAAATCTATAACTCTGACTTTCATCTATTTATATTTCCAGGTAACTACAAAGATACGAAATATTATACGCACCCACACTGATAGGGGTAGTAGCATCAATTCAATACTTGCCGGTTTTTTTCAACCGGCATAGTCTCACCAATTAGTAGGATTTAGAATACCGAGAATCGCACGTATCGCTTCGGATTCTTTTTGAAGTCAATCATAAGCTCATTAGTGCTGTTTATCATGTTGTTTATATTCAGATATAACGTTGTGTCATTGAGCAATAATCCTAGTGTATTGTCTTTGGCATTAATCTTTTCAGTCGTTTGTTGCAGGTTGGCTAAAGTGGCATTGACGGAGTTTATGGTAGAGGTAATATCCAATGTTTTTAAAGTACCACTTATCTCTGTGAAATTACCTGTGATGGTTTTTAAGTCTGAAACAATGACAGGAACATCGTTAGTCAGTAGCTTATTTAGATTAACTGACGATCGTTCAAGTGTTGAAGTCGTCCGCTCAATATGTGCCAATGACTGGGTCAGTGCCGGATGGTTTACAACAGTTTGGATGCCGGTCATGATGCTATCAAGCTTAGGAAGGATAGATTCAATGGTGGGCAGGATGTCATTCTCTAGTTTGACTAGTATGTCCGAAGCCATACGCCCTTCAATGGTGTCCCCCAATTGATAGTGTGAGCTCACATGTTTGTTCATTTTCAAACTGAGCTGCGATCCACTCATCAGTGTTTTTTCTAATACGAAGTAGCTGCCTTTATTGATTTTGATGTCTCTTTCAAGAGCAATATCTACCAATATCTGACCGTTCTCTTCCCCGAAATTGTAGTTGATGTCTCTTACCAGTCCAATTTTAAAGCCTTCAATATATATGGGGCTTGAAAGTGTAAGGTCGGTAACGTTGGGAAGAGAGACGTAGTATTTATTTGATGGTTTAAATAAATCCACCCCTTTCAGGTAGTTAATGCCAAAGTAGAGAAGTGCTAAACTTACTATTGAGATAAGACCAATTTTAGCTTCTTTCGTAAATATCTTTTTTAATTTCATAGTAGATTGCGTATCCTAATGAGTTATTAATTGATTCTTTTTCCGTCTTTAAACTTGATGATAAATGCATCTTTAAAGTCTTTGTTTACTTTTCTGAACTGCTTAAGTATTGCATTGTAATCGGTTGTTTCTCCGACGGTATATTTATATACTTTCCCATCCATATAAAAGGCTGCGTCTGCATAGCCCTTAAGTTGTCGAGCATTAGATGAGAGCTTTTTATCTGATGTGAGTATTTGTATTTTGTAAACAGTTTGCCCACTTTTAGCAGCTTGCTTAATGGGCTTTTCTTCTCTGATAGGTTCCTCTTTGGCTGCATAGCTTTCTGAAGGTTCGTTGTATATTGCTTGCTGGGAGGATGCTCTCCCGCGTTTTCTGTCAACGTCTTTTTTATGGGCGGTGAAAGCATCGTAAACACATTGCGCCAGCTCATTTTGTCCGCTGGCTGAACTCATATAGCGTTCTTCATCCCGGTTAGAGATAAAACCAAGTTCAACCAAGACGCCGGGCATACTTGTTTGTTTCAAGACGAGTAGTCCTCCTTGCTTAACACCTCTATTGACTCTGTTTTTTCCTTTAAATTTTGTCTGTATTCCTGAAGCAAACGATACGCTTTGCTCCATGTGTTTGTTTTGGATAAACTCAAAGATGATATATGATTCGGCCGAGTTCGGGTCAAACCCTTCATATTTCTCTAAATAGTTATCTTCAAGCAGAATTACAGAGTTTTCCCTTTTTACCACTTCCATATTCTCAGCGGTACGGTCTAGTCCTAGCGTGAATGTTTCTGTCCCTCGTACGGTACTCCCTTTTTTTACAGCATTGGCATGTATTGATATAAATAAGTCTGCTTTATTTCGGTTGGCAAAGTTAGCACGATCCATCAAGGCAATGTACTTATCTGTTGAGCGGGTGTATAGTACTTTAACGTCCGGATGTCCTTTCTTAATCAGCTCTCCCAGTTTTAATGCTACAGCCAGATTGATTGTTTTTTCTTTGGCTTTTGAACCTACAGCTCCACTGTCATGTCCTCCATGTCCGGGGTCTAAAACCACTGTGAAAGAGGTGTTCTGTGCTGTTGTATAACAGGCAGGCAAAATCAGACCTAACAAGAGGAGCGTATATGCTAATATTCTTTTGTTCACGAATCTTGGTGTAACTTTAATAAAAACAAAAATAGTGTTTTTACAGATATAGGAGCCTGAAAAGGTGTGAATTGCTCTTAATTGTTTTGTTAATTTGCAAAAAAGGCTCGACGAACATGATTTCATCGAGCCTTTTTTAAGGTTGAATATAACTTTGTTAAATTTATTCAGAGATAACTTCAAAAGGAATTTCAACGGAAACTTCCTTGTGTAGTTTAAGAAGTGCTTTATAGCTACCAACTTCTTTTACAGCATCTTTAATATAGATGATTTTACGGTCTATATTGAATCCTTTTTTCTCTAGCTCTTCAGCTATTTGGATGTTAGTAACCGAACCAAAAATAGTTCCGGTCGAGCTTGTCTTTGCTCCAATTGTCAGGGTTACACCTTCTAATTGAGTAGCAAAAGTTTCTGCGTCTTCTTTAACTTTAGCTAGTTTATGAGCACGTTGTTTGAGATCTTCAGCAAGTGCTTTTTTAGCTGATGGAGAAGCGATAACCGCAAGTCCTCTTGGGATAAGGAAGTTACGTCCATATCCGCTTTTCACATTTACTATATCGTCTTTGTAGCCTAAGTTCGCTACGTCTTCTTTTAATATTAGTTCCATAAATTCTCCTCCAATTATATTATTTCATTAAATCGGTTACGTAAGGAAGAAGTGCTAAATGACGAGCTCTCTTCACAGCTTGAGCAACACGACGTTGGAATTTAAGAGAAGTTCCTGTGATACGACGAGGAAGAATCTTTCCTTGTTCGTTCAAGAATTTTTTCAAAAACTCAGGATCCTTGTAGTCAATATACTTGATACCGCTTTTTTTGAAGCGACAATATTTTTTCTTTTTTACGTCCACGGAAGGTGGAACTAAATATCTGATTTCTGATTGATTTTGTGCCATGATTATCTCTCCTTTACTTTACGGTTTCTTTAGCTGATCTCAAATTTCTTCTTTTCACTGCATATTCCGCTGCATATTTGTCTTGGCGGAAAGTCAAGAAGCGGATAACGCGCTCGTCACGACGGAACTGGGTTTCCAGTAAAGATATCGTTGAAGGCTTAGCTTTGAACTCAATCAGCTGATAAAAGCCGGTTGTTTTTTTCTGAATAGGATAGGCTAATTTGCGTAGACCCCAATCCTCTTCATTCACAATTTCAGCACCTTCTGCTGTGAGGGTACTTTTGAATTTTTCTACCGCTTCCTTCATCTGTGCATCAGATAAAACGGGAGTTAAAATGAAAACGGTTTCGTAATTGTTCATATAAAATACTATTAATTGATTAAAACGAGGTGCAAAAGTAGGGTTTTTTTTTGAAACAGTCAAATGATATTCTTTTTTTATTTCTATACACGCTTGATCCATTGCATACTACTTGTTTTACCGTTTCTCAGCACCTCTAATCATTCAGTAGCTTATAGCACTTGGGGTAGATGTGAAGTTTATAACACGGGGTCTGTTAATAATATCTAAAAGCTGACGACGTTTTTTCAAATGAATAGTGACAAGTGCTTTTCCGGGGTTAATAAAGTATAATCCGAGTTGACTATTATTTTTTATCCGTCTAACTTAGATGAAAAAAAATATGTCAAGATATAGTATGTTACGAATGAACGAGAGAGAGAATAGATGGATAGGTGTTATTCAGAAAGAATCGCATGCACCACCTGCATAGGTTGGCTTTGATGCACAATCGGCGCGGAGTAGGTTGTGCGGAGTCATTTTAATCCGCTTTTGAATAGGCTCATATATCCACTTGTTGGAAATCAATTACACGGACAATAAGGATTTGCGAAACGAGCAAAATTGTCCACTCCTAAAATTTAAGGGGCTGCACCAATGGAATACTGGTAGCAGCCCTTATTTTTTGCTAAAAGTCATCATTTTCGACCTAAATTCAATAGGGACATTTTCAAAAAAGGCTATATTGACTTTATAAAAAGGCTATAGTCTTTTACTAAAAACTCTATACCGATTTTAAAAAGCCCCCAAAATCACTCTAAAATCATCAAAAAGTCCCTTTTCCAAGCATTCCTTCATTTTTAGGGAAGCCCCACCTTGTTAATTATCTGTAAATAATCACAAAAATCACCCGTTAATAAGGCAGCTTTTCTCCCTTTGCAAATTACCTCCATCCATGTAATAATTCGTTTTTTAAATTTGAGGAGAATCTAGGGGCTGAGTTTTTTCTTGTGATTATATATTTCTCGCAGAGAAGTGATTTTTATTAGACCTCGAATTGTTTCATATATTCTCCAGGTGTCATTTTGAATTCTTTTTTGAAGCATGTGCTAAAATAACGGGCATCATTAAAGCCTACTTGGTAGGCAATGTCAGAGATATTCCCTTTTTGTTGCTGCATAAGCTCGGTTGCCGCTTTTAGTCGTGCATTTCTTATAAATTCATTGGGAGAAAGGTCAGTGAGTGCTTTCAGTTTGCGGTATAGCATGGAATTGGATACTCCCATGAGTTCTAAAAACTGTTTAACATCAAACAGTGGGTTCTCCATATTTTCTTTTACAATGTCAATCGCTTTTTTTAGAAACTTCTCTTCATAAGATGATATAGAGAGATTGAAGTTTTGGTTTAAAGGATTAGCGCGAATTTTCTCAACCATTCGTTGTCTATTTAAGAGAATCGTTTCAATTTGTGCTTCCAGCAATGATACGCTAAACGGTTTTTTTATGTATACATCAGCGCCTTGTTTTAGCCCGGTAAGATAGTCGTGGGTGTCAATTTTGGCCGTAAGGAGGATAACCGGGATATGGCTGGTGTTAATATCTTCCTTAATGCGATTACACAGCTCGAAGCCATCCATTTCCGGCATCATAACATCGCTGATAATTATGTCGGGATTTATCAAGTTAGCAGTTTCTAACCCCTCCAGTCCATTTGATGCAGCTGTCACGGCATACTTGTTTGCCAAAAGCTGTTTCAATGAATTTCTCAACTCTAAATCATCTTCAATAAGTAATAATGAGTGCTTTGGCCTTTCTGTGGCTGAGTCGGTAGATGATGTATCTTTTTCTTCTATCCGTTCGGAAATTGACTGAGAAGGGTTGATTGTTTTTTCTTCCAGATCTGCCTGCTGAAATTGCCGGTTGCTAAATGCTGTTTTATTAATAGGAATACAAACGATAAATTCCGTCCATTTGCCGGGATCACTGCTCACCTCAATCGTTCCATTATGTAGCTCTACCAAGCTTTTTGTTAGTGCAAGTCCAATCCCGTTGCCTCTATGAGTGAGGTTTTTAGGGCTGTTTTCATAAAATCGACTAAAAATATGTGGTAGCTTGTCCGGCTCAATCCCTTTACCTAGGTTTCTAACTTTAATTCGCAGATTGTTATATTGGAAATCATCTATTAAGCCTTCTCCTATTACTTCAATTTCAATTTTTCCTTTACCGTCTGTATAGCTGTATTTCATTGCATTCGACAGTAAGTTGTATAAGACTTTATCTATTTTGTCTGCATCAAACCAGGCGGGGATATGTGTAGGTGTACAAACGATGTCTAAGGTAATTTCTTTACTCTTAACCAGCAGTGAGAAGTTTTCACAACAAATGTTATGAATAAAGAGTCCAATATCACCGTATGAAACTTGAAGTCTAAGTTTGTTATTTTCTGCTTTTTGAAATTCCAGAATTTCTTCAATCAGTTTGTTTAATCTAAATACGTTTGCTTCAGCAGCTTTAACTGTCTGGTTGTTAATATTAAACTTCCTTCTTAACTCTTCGAATGTACAACTGATGATAGACAGAGGAGTTAGAAATTCGTGTGATATATTGGTGAAAAAGCGCAACTTAGATTGGTTAAGTTCTTCCGATTTTATTCGTTCTATTTGCTCAGTCTTGATGGCTTCTTGTAGGCGAAACCGATAAAGTTGGAATCGGTAGAACAGGTATATAGCTAGAACGGTTAATATGAAATATAACATATAGGCATAGCCGGACTGGTAAATGGGAGGCAAAACTTTTATGTAAAATTCTTCGTTGTGTACGCTCTCTATTTTGTTGAAATTGATGCTTTTGACGAGAAACTTGTATTTCCCGGCAGGGAGGTTTGTGTAGTAAGCTGTTCGTTGAGCTGCACCTGTGTAAATCCAGTCTTTATCAAACCCTTCAAGCATGTATGCATATCTTCGTTTTTCAGGATGTATGTATGATAGTGCTGCGAATTCAATGCCTAAATTGTTGTCGGATGAAGACAAGGTGATGTTTTTAGTATGTAACGGATGCAGGTATCCGGCTAGTTGTTTTTGTTTTTTCTCCGGAAGCTCGTCAAATGATTTATGAAAAATTTTCAAGTCACTGATGACTGTTTTTACACTAGCCGAGTCATTATCGACAAGTTCCGGGCAAAATATATAAAAGCCTTTAGATGTGCCATAATATATCTCACCTTTTCCGGTGTTAAGTACGGCATTTTTCTGACATGTTTTGTCCAGCATGCCATCACGCTCGTCAAGCACAATAGACTTGTGTGTGGTGCTGTTATAGATGACTAAGCCTTGGTTTGTTCCTAAGATTAAATCGTCGTTAAACTCTGTGATGTTGAATATTATATCTCCCGGGATATCTTCTGTTTGAGGTATGGGGTCAAAGCAGTTTTTCTCACGATTATATTTTTGCAGTCCGCTACCTTTGGTACCTACCCATAAGTTTTGATTGGAGTCTTCATAGATACACATGATTTCATTAGAGCTAATGAGCTTGTTTTTTGTGTTGTAGATTTCAAAAGACATTTTGTTGATATTAAATCCCGGTCGGAGACGATATATACCATCAAAATACGTGCCTAACCACATCGCACCTGTATGATCCTGGAGCAGGGTTTGTATCCGGTTATATGTTTTATGAGACAGCGTGTCACCATTTGCAGTAATAATATTTAGTCCTTCGTCAGATCCAATCCAAATGTTTTGCTTTTGATCTCTGATTATCGTGCTGATTGAAGCACCTATAGGCGTGTTTCCCAAATGATTAACATGATATTGTGTTGAAACGATTTTATGGTCTTTGATTTGGCATATAATAAGTCCCCCATATTGTGTGCCTAACCACAGCTCATCTTTATCAGGATGTTTAAAGATAAATTGAAGATTACCCGGCCATTGCTTAAACATATTGCGGTAGTTTTCTATCTCTCTGTAGTTTATAATGGTCTTGCTTTTCTTATGGAAAAAGGCAAAACTGACTTTTTCAATTCCAAGTAATAAAATGTCTTCATCCCATTCGTAAAAAGCATTCACTTTAAGTGGTTGTTTTGAGTCGATGGTCGAATTGATAGGAAAATTTGTAAAGGGTGTTTTTTCTAAATAAGCAATGAAGACACCAGCATTTCTTGTACCAATCCAGATGCTGTTATTCTTGTCTATATATAGGTCTAAGATGTCTTCATTAGCAACGAGTGTATGTATAGGGTTTTGTTGGGTGTTTTTAGCAATCAGTTGGTCGGACTTGTCAATCAGGTGCAATCCTTGATTTGAACCAACCAAAATATCTCCATCAGGCAGCTGCTCTATACAATGGAAGATGCATTCATACTCAGTGCTAGTTTCTATTCGTTTGTAGTTGGGATCAGTAGGGTTATTACTGTTTTGTATTTTGGTGATCCCATCTCCCCAGTTACAAACCCAGATATGGTTGTTTGTATCTTCTAATAAGCAGTTAGTCCTGTTTAGTAAGGATACAGCAGGGTATTGTATGAATATTTTTTTTTGAGTATCTAGCTTGCAGATTCCGTAGCCATATGTAGCCACCCAAATATTACCGGCAGCATCCTCCTTCAATGCCTTTATGGAGTTTCCACAAATAGAAGTGGTGTCATTGGGTCTGTTTCTATAGGTGGTAAAGCTTTGATTTTCTCTGTGATATTCCAGTAGTCCTACTTGTGTGCCAATCCATAAGGTGCTGTCACTAGTAAGCAAAAAAGAATGAATATAGGAATTAGATAGGTGGTCATTGTCGATTGATGTAATCTGATTATTGCTTGTGTCCAGTATGTTTATGCCTTGCTCAGTTCCTATCCAAATGCGTTTATCAATATCTTCAATAATGGTAGTGATGTTGTTGCTTTGTAGCAGTCTGGGTGTTTGGTTTGATGACTTGTATGTTTTTAGTGTATATCCATCGTATCTGCACAGCCCATTATCAGTTGCAAACCACATGTATCCCTCGCTATCCTGCAGAATTTGATTGATTTGCATGCCGGGAAGCTTGTCTTGATTATTGATGGCTCGCACTTTGTATGTATCCCATTCATTATTAGCGTAACACGCTAGTGAGAGTGAGCATAAAAGGAATATAAAGTATGTTCTTATCATTAATGAGATACGTGTGTTTTTCGATTTCCAACTACGGATTTGCAAATCAATGAATGTTTTTTTTTACGTTATAAGTTTGTTTTTATTGGATTGCAAATATAAGAAAACTAACCTGGAATGCATGTTTTTTATGTATTCCAGGTTAATGATAGATATGTCAATTATTACTTGTTGAAAAATGAATCGACCGCTTCTTTATCTACCGTTGTGATTTGTCCCACGTAGGTATGGACAGTACGTAAGAAAGGCTTTAGTGATTCAAAGCCGGAGGGGTCTTTTTTAATCATATTTTCGTAAGTTTCATTTGAATACATAGCTCCTTTATCGTTGGGCATGTTTTTAAATTTTCCTAAATAACAGTTGTTTTCAAATAGATTATTGGTTGATTCACCCAGACTGAAATTGCTTTCTTCGCTTACATAAAATAGGTTGTCTCGGATGAAAGTGCTATCTGCATCGCCATATGAGGGGGTTATACTAAGAAGTAATCGTTGAACTTCAGGATATTTCTTTTTATTTACATGAATGATGTTGTTGCATATCAATGAGTTTTTAGCCGGTCCGGCAATGTGAATAGAGGGAGAGAAATATTCATTATTTATTTTTCTTGCTCGATTCCCATCGTTGATACTAACGTTGCCGCGGATAATTGAATTGTTTGTTCCGATGTTTTCGGGCATAGTTGTTAAGCCTGTATTACAGATAAGTAAAAATCCTCCTTCGTTGTTGTGGCTGTAGTTGTACTGTATCGTTGTATTATTACAGTTGTTGTCTGAATCGTATCCTTGCGCATCGCCGGGTGCTTTATGGTCAGACACTTCATTAAACTGTATCACCGTGTTGTCGCAACTCCATGGCCAGATACCGGCAGCATATTCTCCTTCGGGTAGTAGGTCTGTGCAGTTTCTCATTACATTATATTCAATGAGTGCTCCGTCACAACCAATAGGAACGATTCCATCTCCGGGAACTTCTTCTATCAGATTGTTTCTTACAACCACATTCTTATTCAGATACCAAAAGTCGCGTGTAGAGTATCCCCACCAAATCATCGCATTGCGTTCGCATCGGCGTATAGTGCATTCTTCAATGGTTAGTCCGTTGAAAGTGGTAGGTGTTTTGCCTTCATTAAGAATATAAATACCCGCTCCGGCACCCTCTCTTTTTACTAAACTCCCGTTTACATCGTGGATGTAAAGCCTTTTAAGAGTGATGTCGTTTGCAATACCAAAATTATTGATATGCACTTTTATGCCGTTTCGACCCGCTAAACGCTCTTTCCCGGTGTTTACTATTTCTAGGTTTTGAACAGATATAAATTCAGAATTATAGATGCAGACAGCATAAGAAGAAGTGTCATGACCTACGATGCATGGGTTATTTCCTTTATCACCGTATGCATCAATTAGGATGGGAGCTTCTTTGGTGCCAACCCCTTCAATAAATAACTCTCCGTGGAATGTTTCTCCTTTTTTTAAGAGAATTTCATCACCGGCTTTAAGTTTAACCGATTGAATTTTAGAAAGACTTTTCCAAGCTTCTTTCGGCGAGTTACCTTTGTTATTGTCATCTCCCAGAGTTGCATCAATATAATAGGCTTGAGAAGATGATGATAGCCGCCCACCTGAAGAAGAACAAGACCCTAGAGCTAAAGCTAACAAAAAGATCGTTGCAAAAAGGCTTACATACTTTTCCCATTTTTGAATAGGGAGGTTTGCAACTATTACTCCATCGTGTGGATTAGATTTTGATTGATTGTTATCTGAAAATATGATGCTTACTTTTTTCATTCGTTCTTTATATGGCTTATACGTGAAATGACCTGAAGGGCTGCAAAGTTAAAAAGCAGCCCCTCAGGTATTTTTACCATCCTTTATTTTGAGTTAGTTCCGGGTTAATGTAAATCTCTGATTGCGGTATTGGATACAGATACATATGATCTTTGAATATGCGTTTTTCAACTAAAATCTTCTCGTAGGTGAATGAACCATCTTCATTTTTAGTGATGTCTACTCCGTATATTTCGGTCGTTTTGTCGGCAATTTTCCAGCGACGAATATCCCAAAAACGATGATCTTCGAAAGATAGTTCTACTCTGCGTTCATTTCTTAATTTAGCCTTGAACTCCTCTGTAGATAAATTATCAGGATATTTAGGCATATAGACATTGACACGTTCACGTATGATGTCTATAGCCTCTTTGGCTGACATTGGATAGTCTGTTTTAAAGTAAGGATCTCCATAAGCTTCGACCATTGCTTCGGCAAAGTTTAATAGAACTTCGCTGTATCGCATCACGTTCCATACATGCCTTTTGCTGGTAATGAAGTCATCTTTTAGGCTAGTACTACCATCTACGTATTTTCTTAGGTAATAACCTGTAACGGTAGCATTTTTTTGTGGTTTACCGCTTCGCCCTCCGTACCAGCATTCTACTTGTTCGCCATAAACCCACCAGGCTTCATTTTGTGCAACCAGTTCATACATGCGAGGGTCTCTTCCTTCATAAGGATTTTTGGAGTCATAGCTAGGGTCGGCATGTTCGTAGCCTGCCTCTTTGGATATGGGTAATCCTGTAGCTTGCATTTCATATGCTTCGATGATGTTTTCGGTTGGACAGTGTCCTGTGTTTCCGCCTCCTTCGATACCAACGGGGAAGTTTACACGTTCAAACCAGTTGTCCTCTCTTTGCATCACACCAAAAATCAACTCGTTGTTGCTTTCATAATTGTTGTTCCACAAGTTCCACAGGTCAGGTAGGGGCATATAGCCAAAATCCCAAGCACTATCAATAATGTCAGCGGCTGCTCTAGCTGCTTTTTTCCATTTTTCGACATCATTGTCCGGATTGAACAGCGGGCTTGCTGCATAAAGCAATGCTCTTGACTTTAAAGCCATGGCAGCCCCTTTTGTTGCGCGACCGGTTTCACTTTTAATTAAATCTTTATAACTAACAGGAAGATGGGGGGCAATTGCATTACATTCGTCAACAATGAATTGAATAATCTTCTCGAATGGCTCACGTTTTTGTCTGTTAGCTTCTTCTTCGGTCAGTAGTGTTGTAATCAAAGGAATATCCCCATATCGTTTAGCTAATTCTAAATAGAAATAAGCACGTAAAAAACGAGCTTCGTAAGGATAATACTTGAATTGTGCCATGATGTCTTCATAGTCAACGTTGTTTTTAAGGTCGTCGAACTCTAAGTTTTTTGTTTCTTCTAAAAACATATTGACTGCGCGAATGCCTCTGAAGTAGTTCCATCTGTCATCAAGTGTGTTTATGGCACTCCATGAGCCATTGTTGAAGCTATGTATGGGCGAGAGTTTGTCAACAAAAACAGCTTCATCACATGCTGCTGAGCGCATCGCATCACCGATTGTACCAAAAGCACCGGGTACATAGGAATATATATTGGTTAAGAAGCTTCTGGTTTTCTCAAAACTTTTAAATACGGCTTCTTTCTCCAGATGGTCAGACTCGTCATAGTTTAAAAAATCACAAGACTGTATGCTGAATAAAATAAGGGATATTATAATTAATTTAGTTCTCATTTTTTTAGATTTTAAGTTTAGAATGTTAGATTAAATCCAAAATAAACACTACGCTGAGCCGGGTAGCTTGTCCACATAACCTCTGGGTCGGTTTCTTTCACATTGTCTAAAGAGAACAGATCCGTCCCTTTTACAAAAACTCTGAACTCTTGTAAATTAAATCGTTTTATGTAGTTCTTGGGTAGCTTATAATAAGCTTCGGCTGAACGTAATTTAAGGAATGAAACATCCTTCATGAATGTAGAGTTATTCCGGTAGTTATTGCTGCTTTCTGTTGTAGTTAAACGTGGATAGATAGCATTTGTATTATCCTCGCCGGGTATCCAGCGGTTTTCCATATAATGTTTTGATATGGTGTTGTTACCCATTAGTGGATGATACAGACTTTGTACTCCGCGCTGTACAGTGTAGTTGCTAGCTCCTTGAAAATGAGCATTAATCCCTAAGTTTTTATATTGAAAATCAAAACCTAACGCATAGAATAACTCGGGACAGTTGCTGTTATACCCCATAGGTATAACGTCATTTTCGTCAATTCTATTATCTCCATTTTGGTCTTTATACTTTAAATCACCGGGATATACGGTCGAAAATGTTTGTGTTGGGTGACTGTCTATGTCAGCTTGATCTTTGAAAAAGCCAATGGTTTCTAGTCCAAAGTATTGACCAACACGTCCACCTGTTTGTTTCAGATAACTATACGGTTTGAAGGCTTCGTTCATTTCTTTGATTTCATTTCTAGAGAATGCCAGTTGAGCATTTACGTCAAAAGAAAAATCGTTTATTTGTTTTCCTACATTGACTCCTACTTCCACCCCATAGTTGTTTACAACTCCTTTAGGAACGTTGGAAGCTGTAGCTCCTAAGAATCCGGAAGTGATACTTCCGTTAGGAACCATAATATCATATCTATGGTCATAATAAGCATCCAACGTGAAATCAATTAAATCCAGCATGCGTAAATCTACCCCAAAGTTTGTTTTACTACTCTTTTCAAATGTGCCTTTAAAACTAGGAAGTTGTCCTTCTGCAATGCCTCCATTGCTAATAAAGTCGTTCCCGAAAATGAATCCTCCTCCACCGCCGAAGGGATATATGTCCATGTTTTTCCAAACATTGTCATTCCCAATCAAGCCATAAGAGAGGCGTGCTTTAAGCATGTCCAGCCAAGATGCATCTTCCAGAAAATTCTCTCTGCTAACCATCCAAGCTGCTGATATAGCCGGAAAAACTCCCCATCGATTGTTTTTAATGAGGCGACTACTGCCCGCAACAGACATGCTTACATCAAAGTAATATTTGTTTAGTAAATTGTAATGTGCATTTGTGACAATGTCTTGATGCATATATGAGTTGTATTGTCCTAAATAAACACTTTTATCTTGTTTGTAGCGGATAGATGCACGTAAATCACTTTCTGCGAAAGTTTTCTGATAATGCAATGCAAATTGGATGTTAGAGTGGCGAGCCTGATCGTTCAGCCAGCTTGAATAACCTAGCTGTTTGTCATTCTTTCCATACTGTGTGTTGATTGTGTCTGTAGGAACACCCTGATTGTTCAAGTGGGCGGTATTTGATTCGTATAAATATTGCTTTGAACGGGTATCCCAGGTTTCAGAATAAGCATCAAATCCTATACGTAGTTCAGCACTCAGACCGGGTAAAACAGCATCTAATTCTTGTGTAAGAGTTAAGTCGGCTAGCAGCGTACGTGCATGTGATACACTATATCCGGTTGAACTGGTTTCGGCTACCGGGTTTTTAGCATACATGTTGGATCCTCCCCAAATGTCATTATGTGATTTCACAGGAAATGCATTGGAGGGAAGTGTATATAGTGTCCACATCAAATCTCCGTCTGATATGGCTCCCGGCTGATATCTTTCTTTCAGTTTACCCAGCAGATTAATCTTAACCATGGTGGTGGGTGTTAGGTCTATATCCAGATTGGTGCGGATGTTTAAGATTGAATTAGCCAACTGAGTTGAATAAGAATCTTGTTTGGTGTTTTTTAGCAATCCCCTGTCAGATATGTAGTTAATCATCGAATAGTAACGTATCAGTCGAGAACCCCCGCTAGCTGTCAGATTGACTTGATCTCGTTGTCCGTGGCTACGTAAGCTTTCGTTTACCCAGTCAACATTGGGATACAAGCTAGGGTATTCACCACTTCTGTATGCATTGATTTCTTGCTGTGTATAGCGTGGTCTGAGTCCTTCATTGGATAGTCCTTCATTAATTGCTTCAGCGTATGTGGCAGCATCAACCATTTTCGGAAGACGGGTGGGAGTAGTGATACTGTGTTTGTAGGAAACCTGTATGCTAGTTTTACTTTCTTTTCCTCGTTTAGTCTTTACTAGTAACACTCCATTAGCACCTCTCATTCCGTATGGAGCGAGTGAAGCAGCATCTTTTAAGATTGAAACTTCTTCAATTTCCTCTATTGCCAATGAGTTTATATCACGTTCCAGTCCATCTACCAATACCAATATTGAGTTGTTATTTAATGAACCTATTCCTCGAATATTCATGGTTGGATAAGCTTCTCCATCTGCATAACCACCATTTTGTCTAATGAAAAGCCCGTTTAATTTTCCAAATAAGGCATTTGCCGGATTAATATTAGGACGTTTCATCAGTTCTTCACTATTAACGGAAGAAACAGCACCGGTTGACTCATCAATAATGTTTATTGTTGTGTTGTCATTCTTATCACTCTGCGCGTATATATGTGATGCTGCGCATAGGAGGGATAACAGTATTATAATTATTTTATTTGTCATGTTGTTTTCGAATTTTGTATTGGGTAATTAAAACTATTACCATCCAGGATTTTGTATGAGCCCATAGGCTTTGTTTATCTCATTACTGGGGAATGCACTTAAGTACCATTTGGGTGAGAAATTGCCCGGGTTAGCCCATTGTCTAAGCTCTCCGTTTTCAGCTGGTTTAAACAGCTTATACTCATAGTTGAATTCTCCTGTCTCGTGGTTTTTAGTGATAACTACTCGGTGAGGTGTTTTCTGAAAAATATCTACTCGTTTGTAGCGTATCATGTCAAACCAGCGGACTTCTTCATACGCAAATTCGCAAGCGCGTTCTGTAAGTAATGCGTCTAGAAATTCAGTTTTATTTAATCCTTTCTTTAAGTGACCAACACCTACACGGTCACGCAGCTTGTTGACACACTCATAAGCCAAATTCATATTCCCATTTGTTTGGCAAAGAGCTTCTGCATAACCTAAGTATAATTCGGGTAAACGTAAATAAGGCCATTGAACCACTTTACCTGATACTTCAGCCGGCCATTCATATACAGGTCCACCCCCTCCATCAAGGACAAATTTGCGAGGACGATAACCGGACATAAACGCTCCGTACGAACCTTCAAACTCCTGATAATGGCGTCCTCCTACATAAATATCGGCTGTGCCTCCATAGTATTTATCGCCATTTACTACCACCGTTTCATAAAGACGAGGGTCGCGTTGACTGTAAGGTTTTTTAGGGTCATAGAGTGGGCTTTCTGTGATAGGAAGTCCATCAATCATTGGAAACATATCGACCAACTCCTGAGTTCCACAGGCAGTACCCATCTCTCCGGCTGTTTCATAAAAGCTCCACTCCCAAGTCCAAAAGTCAGGCACTGTATAGCCATAGTGAGTTGCTATGAGTGTTTCTCCGGTTCCACGGTCCAAATAGCCTGAGCGGAATGCTTGTCGAGGGTCAGACTTCGTGACTAAACCATATTGTCCGTTTTTAGCTAATTCGTCAAAGAATTCTTTGTGAGCTGTTAATGCTCTTTCCCATAGTTCCTCTTTATATCCGCCAAGCCAAACATTATGCTTATTGGCAGCATCTCCTTCCATGTAGGGTTTGCTGTCATTAAATAAAGGACTGGCTACAAACAATAACATACGGGCTTTCAAAGCCATTGCAGAAGCTTTAGTAAGACGTCCTTCCCATTCTTTGTTTTCACTTGCTGGCATAGCCCAGGGTAAATCAGCCATTGCTTCATCCAGAAGCTTTACTATAAAATCGATTGTTTCTTGTATAGTTCCACGCTCTTTCGTCATATCTTCATTAGCTGTGTATGCATGGTCTATGATAGGTATCCCTCCGTAGTGGCGAAGGAGGTCGCTGTGGTGCATTGCAACGATTACTTTAGCTTCTCCTTTTAGCCTCTTTTTTTCATCTTCTGACATATCAGGTACGCGGTCTACATTTTCTATAAATAACCAAGCTCTGCGAATACCTAACCAACAAGGTCTTTGGTAGTAGCTGTATTTGGATGAATATCCGTTGTTTTCATAATCAGCAGTGTAAGTACCATTGTAGTGGATTGCAGCACCGGAAACTCCGTCGGTCCATACATTAGAGTAGACCAAGTCTGTCAAGCAGTCTAGTGGGTCAGACCCCATGAGCTGATTGCCTTGGTTCCCCAAATTCAGACCGTAGTGCAAGGTGGCATATGCGCTCCATAGTGCTGTACGAGCATATTGTGCGCTCGAATAAATAACGTCTATATCTACATCATTTGATGGAGCTTTTTCGAGAAAGTCGTTACCAAATTTTAAATCCTGACATGCGTTAAGGGTAAATATCAGTAGGATAGCAACACTTATTTGTTTGAATATTAAACGTGTCATGTTTATCATTTTTAGAATCAAATTAAAAATTGAGGTTTAAGCCAATGTTGAATATCATTTGAAGCGGATATTCAAATAGTTTATTATCAGTAGCTTCCGGATCAGCAATCTTTAGATGGTCGAATGTCAAGAGGTTTTCACCTGATGCATAGATGCGCATGTTTTTAAGATGAATCTTGTTCATCCAGTTGCCTTTGAATGTGTATCCAAGTTGTACGTTCTTCAAGCGTATATAGGAAGCGTTTTTAAGCCAAAGAGTTGAATTGCGAGTGTAGTTGTTCGCGTTAGCTGCACCGGAAAAACGAGGTATTTTAGCATTTACAGCATTCTCTTCTGTCCACCGATCTTCTACCATGTATTGAAGCAAACCATAGTTTCCTCCGCTAAATGGTACGCGCAGTCCATCATTTATGAAACGAGATACTTTGCCGGTACCTACCCATAGCATGCTAAAATCAAATCCGTTATATTCGAATCCAATCGTAGCTCCTGCTGTTAGTTTAGGGTAGGTAGGGTTGCCAATGGGGCATCGGTCATTATCGTCGATGATGTTGTCACCATTCAGGTCTTTGTATTTAGCATCACCCGGTTTTAGTGTTAGTTTGTGGTCGGGCATATTACCGGCTTCTATATCACTTTCGGTGACGAGTCCGTCAAAGATAAAGCCGAATGGCTGACCTACAGATTGACCGGTTTCATATAACCATGGGTATTTATGAGGTATCTCATCTTTATAAATGATGGTGTTCTTTGCATAAGAAAGATTTGTATGAATCCAGTATTTAAAGTCATTGACCTTGTGGTCCCATTTTAGTGTAAACTCAAACCCTTTGTTCTCAACTTTTCCAATGTTTACCACAGGCATTTTGATTGCAATAAAGTTAGGGGCTGTGTTACGTGTGGTCAAAATGTCGTGACGCTTTTCAATGAAGTAATCGAATGTTCCTGACAGGCGTTCATCCAAAATGAAAAAGTCAACACCATAGTTCTGTTTATGGGCTTTTTCCCAAGAAACCAAGGGGTTCCCCATTTGAAGTTCTATAGCTCCTTCACGGTTGCCAGACACATCTGTTCCGAAGTTATAGCCTGTTCCGTAGGGATTATAAGCATCAGGTAGGTAGAAGAAACGGGCGGTTGTATTCATTAGGTCATTACCTACAATACCATAAGATGCCCGAAGCTTTAGGTAGTTAATGACTGATTGGTTTTTCATAAAGCCTTCTTCAGTAAGTATCCACCCGGCAGAGAATGCGGGAAATACTCCATAACGATGTCCAGGAGCAAAGTTTTCAGAACCGTTATATCCAATGTTAAACTCGGTCATATAGCGATTGTCAAAGTTGTAAGATGCTCGCCCGACGAGTCCTACATAGCCACGTGGAATACTTGGATAGCTGAACTGTCCGGGGTTGGGATACTGATCGCGCCATTGATTATATAAAACCAAACCTCCTACATGATGCTTTCCAAACTTGCGGTCATAATTTAAGCTCCCTTCTAAATACCAGTTTCGGTTCCGGTCAGTAGCTTCTGAGAAATAGAGTTGCGACTCTTCTCTGAACTTTCGGAAGAATAGCTCTTCGGTGTCCGGATTACGATGTGCCGTATAATAAGGTATTTCTTTATACCTGTTTTTTATATGTGTATATCCGCTGTTGTACGAACCTTTGATGGTGATAGATAATCCTTGGGTGATTGCATCAAGCTTTTGTTTGACAGATAGGTCTAAGTTGATTTCATTGTAGATTTTTTGATTATAGCCCTTGCCATAAAAGCTTTCAAAAGGGTCGGCATTTTCTAATGAGCCTTTGTCCCATCCTATATTGTCAGGACTTGAATGAATCCACTTTCCATCATATAGACCGGCTCCACCAAAAGGGGTGACGCGTGTAAGGAAAGTAAATAGATTACCTTTAGTATTAGGCTGACTCGTGTCTTCTAGACGTCCGCCTAAATTGACACTTAATAAGGTGGTTTTAGTTACATCAATATCTAAATTAGCCCGATAGTTGTACCTGTTGTATGTGAAGTTTGAATTGTATCCAGAGTCAAATGAGCGGAATAAACCGTCTTGTGTTAAAATTCCAACCGAAGCAAAATAGCGTACACGATCTGTACCTCCTGAAATATTCAAGTTGTGTTGAGACTGAAAAGAAGATGGCTTCATGATTAAATCCATCCAATCCATATCCGGATATAGTAGGGGGTCAGTGTGATTTTTAAATGCATCTAATACGTGGTCACTAAAAGCAGGATTCGCACCATCGTTTGTTAACTTCTCATTAAATGCGACAGCATAATCATAACTGTTGGCATATTTATATAAGCGAATAGGTTTTTGTATGCTTGCTGAAGTTGAAACAGATATCTGGGCTTTGCCTTCTACTCCTCTTTTAGTAGTAACAAGAATAACTCCATTCGCTCCACGAACTCCGAAAACGGCTGTTGCTGAGGCATCTTTTAATACGGTTACACTTTCTACTTCATTGGGGTCAAGACGAAAAAAAGATCGTTCAACGCCGTCAACCATAATAAGCGGAGTTGCACGTTTTGCATCTAAAGAGCTAATACCCCGGATGAACATGGTGGGGTCATCAGCTCCCGGTTGTCCGGAGTGTTGAATGGTTGAAAGACCCGGTATTTTTCCGGTTAATGCTTGTGCTAAGTTTGGTACCGGCGATTTTAATATGTCTTTAGTGCCTACGGAAGATACAGCTCCTGTGACCGTAATCTTTTTTTGCGTTCCGTAGGCAATTACCTGAACTTCTTCTAACATTTCACTATCTTCAACCAGTACAATGCTTTGTTTGTTTACGTCTTGGGCAAGAATGACTTGTGGTTTGAATCCGATGAAAGAGAATCTGACTTTAGAGTCGCCGGATGGCACATTTAGAGAGAATAGACCTTCTGCATTAGTGGCAGTTCCAATGGTTGTACCTTCTACAACAATATTAATGCCTGACAAAGGTTCGCCTAGTTTGTTTTTCACTATCCCTTTAATAGTAAAGGTGGGTTGAGATTGCATGAACAAGTCCGTTGCTTGTCCGTTTGGAGAAGTAACCCTGCTTACTGTTTTTTCTGCCTGGATATTTTCAGCTAAAAAGCAGCAAAATATAGTAAACATTAGACTTCGTAGTACGACATTTTTCATTTACATTATGATTTATTAGTTATCCTTTTAATTGCTTCGGTAAATATAGCAGGTGTGTTATGAATGGGATGGTCAGGTATTATTCAAAAATGTATACATTCTATTCAAACATGAGTTAGGGCTATTTATTCTGATTTGTAGGACTGTTAAAGTGAGAATACGAATGTCAAATATTTTAAGCATAACAAGTATTAAAAACGAAAAGTGTATGGTTGTAAATAATATACAATAATGAAAAACGCCTAAAAAAGGCAGGTCATTGAGGCTTTCTAAAACGCCACTCTGATCTGCCTTTTTAATGATTCAATAAAGCTTTTTAGAAGCCTATTTTCTTTAATTTTTCATGTGCATCTTTAATCATTTGTGCTGCTCCTAGTTTGTACAGATTCTCTTTGTCTGCAAATGGTTTTAAAGTTGTATGAATTAGTTCGAGTTTCTTGGGGTTGTTTTGGTATTCAATCTGAAGTATTTTAATCTTCTCAAAAGCTTGAATGCCTTCTCGTAGTTTTTCCATACGTATAGATGACCAGCTTTTAGGGTATACAAGAAAGCAGTCGCCGGCAGAAAAGGTGGAAAAACGTGAGTCACTCATGGGCTCTTTATTCCAACAATTGTAAGCCCAGCGCAGATATCCGTCATAATGGGTTGAGGCAGCATACCATCCCAACCAAGCGGATTCAGACGGGGGTGAGAAGGTGAAAGTGTTTGGTAATGCTTCAGTACAGCAGGTGTAAAATGTGGTTTTTTTGCCTTCTTTTTTTCTTCTTTCTTTCACGTCTTGTGGAAAATCCCCATGAAAAGCAATGCAATAGTCGTAGATTTCGCTTTCTATTTCAGGGTGATATTCACCGGCTAAAGATATGCGGAATTCAGGATTGATAGTTTTGATGAAATGAATAACTTGCTGCATAATCTCAAGGGGTTGTTCGTCAATGGCTATAGTAACTTTATCGAACCATCCTTTTTGTTTTAAGTGCATGTTGAATGACTGTAAGAAGTCATTCCAATATGCCATATAGTCCGGATCTCCAATCTTCGCCTTGATATATTGGTGTGTATTGGTTGATTCGTCAAAATACTGGTAGGTCTCTTCCCAGGGAGCGATTGTGTAACAATTGATTTGTTCATTTATACCTAGACTCATCATGAAAGAAACCCAGCGGTCAAAGATGTCGTAATTAAAGATCCAGCTACCATCAATCTTTTTAGATCTAAGTACCATTGTTTCATAATAATCATACGTTTGTTCACCCCAAGGTTTGTGAAGTAGCGTGGTGGTAATTACTTTTTGTCCGGCTTCTGCAAGCTGTTTCATGCAAGGACGCATGGCTTCTAAGTGCTCATCACTCCAAGGGTGCAGGTCGTAGTATCTAGCTACTGCGTAAGGATTCTGCCACAAATCAAGATGAAAATCCCAGTCTTTAGCTTCAGATAGATTGCGTCCGCTAACGTTTAAGGTAATGTTGAGCTCTTGTTTATATCCGGTTTCTGACGATAAAACTACTTTGCCTTGATAGCTACCAGGGTTTACTTGTTGAGGGATGCCGATACTTACCCAGACCGGGTATAAAGTATCCGGGTATATTGTTCGCTGTTTCGAGAAGCTAATGCGGTCATATACCCATGATGAGTCTCTGTCAGTTAAAAGAGGTGATAGACCGCAGCCGGTATTGTTTTTAGATAATCCGTCTGTTAAAACAGCATATTCAAATCCGGCGGTAATTCGAGATGAGTCTATCTTTTCTCCATTCCTTTTTGTTAGTTCTGTGACTATTATTACTATGTTTTCAGGCTTCTCTTTTGCCTGTATGATGAATTGGTTGTGTATGCGTTCTCCTTTCCATGCAGACGTTTCCCATTTTTTATTTAATGGGGGGTGATCTATGTAGGTGGGAGTATGACGAATCTCTGTATTGCTCCAGGACGAAATGATGTTCGTGTTTTTGTTGTTTGATGACTGTGCGCTTAGACTTGTACTTAACAATAGCCAGGAAGTGGCGATAGTAATGCTTAGATACTTCATTCGTTGTTTTTTTTAATTATAGATGGGACTGTGTGTTTGTGTGCTTCATAAGAATAGAGCTTTGAAGCTGAGCTACAAAGGTAGCCTCTCCTAAGGGTTTTATAATTATACTGAATGTTTGTTTTTCATTCAAATATGTTGACAAATCAAAGAAGTAAAGGGGGAAAAGAAATGGGGAGATACTTAACTTGAAAATATATCTGTACATTTGTGGCTCTAACTCATATTTAAGTAAAACCATGAAAACCAAAGTGGGGACAATCGAGCGGGTAGCTTGGGTAGATGTATTGCGTATTTTAGCTTGTTTTTTAGTAATCGTTTCGCATAGTTGTGATCCATTTGTTGGACAGTTTGGAGACAACCATAGTGAGTTTTTAACCGGGGCTTTTATTGGTGCCATAGCACGAGTGTCTGTGCCTTTATTTGTGATGATAACCGGTGTTCTATTACTCCCTATACAAATGGAAATGACTTCATTTTATAAGCGTAGAGCCAGACGCTTATTGCTTCCTTTTTTGTTTTGGGCCATCGCTCTTCCCATCATTTATTATTTCTATGTAAATTCAGGTATTGAGATTATTAGCCCCAATATCGTGGTAGAGGACTACACACTAAAAGGTACATTGCAGAAGCTATACCTGTTTATATTTAATTTTAACTACGATATTACTCCTTTGTGGTATCTGTATATGCTTATCGGTCTTTATTTGTTTCTACCTATTATCAGTGCATGGTTGATACAAGCTTCTCAGCGTGATATTAAAATCTTTTTAAAGATTTGGGTGGTAAGTATGTGCTTGCCTTATGTTCAGATGCTTGCTCCTTTGTTAGGCTATCAGGGCAACTATGGAAATATGGGTTTGCTGGGAGTTTGTGATTGGAATCCTTATGGTATGTTCTACTATTTCTCCGGCTTTTTGGGTTATGTGGTTTTGGCTTATTATTTAAAGAAATATCCTCTCAGTTGGAGTTGGAATCGCACGTTGTGGACTGCCGGCCTCTTATTTGTAATAGGCTATATTATAACCGCAGGCGGCTTTATTATGACGCAAGAGAAGTTCCCGGGGAGTTATGCCCATTTGGAAATTATCTGGTATTTCTCCGGTATCAATGTATCAATGATGACAGTTGCGGTTTATTTAGTAGTGAAAAAAATATCGTTTAAGCCAAAGGCTTGGTTGACAAAACTCTCTGCACTTACTTTTGGTATTTACTTATCTCACTTTATAGTTGTTCAGTTTGTTTATGACATGATTTATCCTCATACTCCCGGCGTACCAGTATTTGCTAAAATAGTATTGATTGCAATATTGACCTTTGCCTTGTCTTGGTTGCTTGTCTGGCTGATGAGTTTGAATAAGTTAACAAGGCGTTTTGTGGTTTAAGAAACAACATAAGTTGTTTTCCTATTTTGTGTATCTTTACTGATTGGGAGTCAGCTATTCATATAATACTTTAAGTAGAAACAAATTCATATTATGAGAACAAATTCATTTTCTTTTCGGCTCATGTTGAGCCTGCTGTCCGGAGCTGTATTATTCGGACTCATTTCATGCGACGGTCAAAGACCCGTCAAAGAGTGTGTAACCTTTGCGGAAATGGCGGACCCAACAGATGATGTATCGTCTGATTGGTCGACTGTATCCAAAGGTTTGCAAGCATCTTGGGTAGATATCACTGAGAAATATGCAAAATCGGTAAATCCGGAAATAACTGTTTCGAAAGAAATGCAACTAACAGGCTGGAAAGGAGAACGTGTATCGGCTCAGCTATTGTTATGGTCTGCTGAGGAAGTACAACAAGTGGAGTGTGAGTTGAGTGATTTAAAATCAGGAAGCTCTGTCATTTCAGCAGAAGCAACACAAGCACGTTTTGTTCGTTATGTCATGACGGATGAGTTTGCCTCAGGTTGTGGACACCGAAAACCGGAAGACTTTGCTGCTTCTTTAGCACCGGATATGTTAGATAACATTGAGTGCATGAATGTGGAAGCAAAAACGGTGCGTCCTGTATGGATAACGGTTGATATTCCTGCTAGTGCAGCTGCCGGTTTATATAAAGGGAAAGTAAAAGTGTATGGTCGTGGACAATCTACGCAGACATTTAATTTGGTAGTTGATGTGGTAGATCAGACACTCCCTCCGGCTTCAGAATGGGCTTACCATTTAGACTTGTGGCAACATCCATCGGCTGTTGCTCGTGTGCATAACCTGGAGTTGTGGAGTGACGCGCATTTTGAAACAATGAAACCCTTGATGCAAATACTCGCTAATGCAGGGCAAAAAGTAATCACTGCCACATTGAATAAAGACCCATGGAATAACCAATGTTTTGATGCGTATGAGGACATGATTCTTTGGACGAAACATGCAGATGGAACATGGAGCTATGATTATACTATTTTTGACAAATGGGTGCAGTTTATGATGGATTTGGGTATCAATAAAATGATTAACTGTTATTCATTGTTGACCTGGAACAATCGTATGCATTATAAAGATGAAGCTAAAGGCGAAATGATTGATGTGGAACTAAAAGCACAATCGGCCGAATATAAGCAAATATGGTCTATCTTTTTAAAAGACTTTACTCGCCACTTGACAGAGAAAAAATGGCTGGATAGAACGAATATCGCGATGGACGAACGGTCGCCTGCTGATATGCAAGCGGCATTGAGTGTGTTGAAAGAGGCAGCTCCCGAGTTAGGTGTATCTTTGGCTGATAACCACAAAAGCTATAAAGAGTATCCATGGATTAAAGACCTATGTGTAGGCTTAGAAAGTAAGGTTGACATAGAGGATAGTAATAATCGAAGAGCTGAAGGTTTGAATACTACGTTTTATGTATGCTGTTCACATCGTTTCCCCAATGTATTTACTTTCTCTGCTTCCTCAGAAGCGGTTTACACAGCATGGTATGCTGTTGCCAATAACCTGGATGGCTTTTTAAGATGGGCTTATAACTCATGGGTGGAAAATCCATTGACTGATTCTCGATTCAGAACATGGCCTGCCGGAGATACTTATATCGTATATCCAGAAGCACGTAGCTCGATTCGTTTTGAGCGTTTGATGGAAGGTATTCAAGATGCTGAAAAAATACGCTTGCTGCGTGCTCAGTATCAAGGAGAAAATACACCTGAATCACAAGAGAAACTAGCAGCGTTAGAAAGTGCTATACAGGTATTTGAACAAATGGATCCCGTATCAGACTGGGAGCAACAATTGAAGAATGCTAAGCAACTATTGAATAGCAAATAAAGATTCATTCAATAAACATCCATGGCTAGAGGTGTGCAGATATATAAATTTCTGTCAGTACTCTTTTTGATGCTGACACTCTCTGGCTGTAAAGATGCGAATGAACAACGACTTCAAAACTTACAAGCCTTTACGGAGGCTTATGGCTTAATACGCTGGTTTTATCCTTCGGACGAAGCACAAGAAATTGATTGGAATCAGTTTGCTTTGTATGGTGTTTCGCGTGTGCAGGAGTGTAAATCAGCAAATGAATTGCAGCAGGTGCTTAAGGAGATTTTTAATCCTTTGGCTCCTGCTGTTTCTTTTTCGCTAGACGGATCTGTTGATTCGACTTTATCCTATCCCATTGATTCGGCAGAGCAGTCGCTTGTAGCTTGGCAACATTATGGTGTCGAGTTAGGTCTTTGGAGCAACTATTATGTGAGTAAGCGTACCAATCGGCCACTAAAAACAAAGAATATAAGCAAAGCTGTATTGTATGGAAGTGTGCCGGTTGATGAATATGCCGGATGTCAAATGCGCATAAAGGTTCGCATCAAAAAGCTTTCTTTGACTGATGACTATCATGTGTATCTGAACTTGACAGATGCCCGGGATGCTTATGTGACCTACTGTGCTAATGAAAACTTACAACCTTTGCAAAACGGAGGTGAATGGTGCGAGTATGTCTATTGTATTGAGGTAGATGAGAAGCATCGGAATCATGCTGTTTTCTGGAGTGTTTATACAGAAGGTGAGGGGGCTTTTGCGATAGATAAAATAGAATTGGAAGACGTGACCCACTCTCAGACCGTGGGTGTGTTTCTTTCTAATCAGAAACTGACTCGTGCCAAATGGAACTCGATGGTATACGAGCAAATACCTCAATCAAGAGGTTTGGCTTTTAAAACGAAATCATTATTGTTCGATGAGCTACCGCATCCCGGAGAAGTGCATACGCAAAAAATTAGTCCTACACTTTTTATACATGTTCCAATTGCCTTAATGGGAGATGAAAAACAAACCTATCCGAAGGGAGATGTGCAGCAACTGGATGACCTGAACAGAACGTTGGGAACAAATGATTTTTCAAATCGTGAAAAGTGCTTGGCAGATATTGTTGTTACTTGGAATGTAATCAACTATTTCAGTCCGTATTTGTCAGATATGGAACTCGTTTGGAAAGACGAGCTAAAAAAAGCCTTCTGTCAGGCTTTGTCTGTTGATACATTATATGATACACGTGCTTTGGAAGGAATGATGGCCTTGCTGGAAGACGCACATGTCTCTATTTCTACGCCCTTCAATAAAAAGATAAAAGACAGAAGGTTTCTACCTTTCACGATGCGTAAGCTAGGTCGCCAGTTGGTTGTGAAGCATGCTTTGAGTCCGGATTTCAAACCGGGCGATGTAATACTATCAGTCGATGAAATAGACGCCTCTGCTGATTTTCAAGCATGTGAGAAGCTTGTTTCTGCCGGAGTACATCGTAAAACAGCCATTATTGAACTCACTTGGCCGTATCGTTTTTCATCTGTCGATGCCGATTCTATCGAGGTGAAAGTTAATAGAAGAGGAAAGGAAATTTCTTTTAATTCGCCTTTTCTGCATGCGAATGATTACTATCGTAAAGTTGTTTCACAACATTCACAGCCTAGCCAGTGGGTGAAGCCAAATGTGCTTTATTTAAACTTACTAAATACTGATTATGAGGAAGTAAAACGCTTGCTGTTACCAAGAGAGGCTTATCAAACAGTAATTGTGGATATAAGAGAAGGAAGCCGTTTTCTTTTTCGGCAGATAATACCACTGATAAGTATGGGGGCTGATACTGTCAGCCAACGAAACAACCTTTCATTAATTCCTCAGGTGGTTTATCCTCAGACACCCGTTGTCGAAGACATGAGCACTTCGATAGAACCACTAACGACTAGTTTGAATAATTTGTTTTTAATAGGTCCATTAAATCTGAGCAATCACGAAGAAACGTTAGACTATGTTCGATATGCCGGATTAGGCTCTATGATAGGTGCGTCTACCGGTGGTTGTTGTGGAAGAATCAATAAAATACCCTTGCCTTCCGGTGGCGAAGTGGTGTTTACAGGTACAAAATGGCTAAGTAATATGGGACCGGCTCATTATTTCTATCGCACAGGTATAGCTCCGGATGTATATGTTGAAGAGACACTTGCAGATTTGCAAAACGGTCGTGACGCTGTTTTAGAAAAGGCATTAGAAATAGCCGAACAGTAGATTGTAAGTAAACCTATTAGGTGTAAAACTGTTTTTTTGTAGCTTTGTGAGGACAAACAAAAAATCAAAAAGCTATGAAAGAAAATATTCGAGATAGAGTGAAGGCACTGAGAAGTATGATGAGTCAAGCAAAACTAGATGCTTACATCCTAACCGGGGCTGACCCTCATTTAAGCGAATATCCGGCAGCACGATGGGAATCGCGTACATGGATTTCAGGTTTTACAGGTTCGGCCGGAACGATTGTTGTTACGAAAGATAAAGCCGGCTTATGGACGGATTCACGTTATTTTATTCAAGCCGAGGTTGAGTTGGCTGATACAGGTATCGAATTATATAAAATGGGGCTTCCGGATACCTTGTCGGTAGAAGAATTCTTGTTTGCAGAACTTAAAAAAGAGTCGGTGGTAGGTGTAGATGGCTCTTCTTATTCAGCAACATCTGCAGAACATCTATCAGGTCTGTTGAAAAAGAAACAAATACAATTAGATATTACCCAGGATTTGGTAGGCGAAATATGGAAAGATCGTCCGACCATTCCAAACAAGGAAGTGTTTGCCATGCCTTTGTCTTTGAGTGGTGTTGCTACTCCTGATAAGCTCAATAAAATTGTGGATAAAGTACACCAACAGGGGGCTGATGCAACCTTGCTGAGCGCACTGGATGAAGTGGCTTGGACATTGAATGTGCGTGGAAGTGATGTTGATTTCAATCCGGTAGCAGTGAGTTATGTTTATGTATCGGAAGAAGAAACGGTATGGTTTGTTTTACCAGAAAAAGTACCTGCTGAGCTAGCCAAACTGATGGAGAATGATGGCGTTCGAATAGTTGGATACGACGCATTGAGTGACTTTTTGGATCACTTGGATACCAATAAACGTATCTTATTGGATAAGAGCAAAACAAATGCGCTGATATATCAACAAGTAAGTAATCGTTGTGAAATACTAAATTTGCCTTCTCCGGTGGCTCTTTTGAAAAGTGTGAAAAACGAAACGGAACTCAGAGGTTTTCGTTCTGCCATGATAAAAGATGGGGTAGCTTTAGTGCGCTTCTTAAAATGGCTGGAAGAGTCGTTAGCAAAGGGAGCGGAAGTTACGGAAATGAGTGCTGCTGACCAATTGACCTATTTTAGAAGTCAGCAAGCGCATTATGTCAGTAATAGCTTTGCCACCATCGCGGGCTATAAAGCTCACGGTGCCATTGTGCATTATCGCGCTACTAAACACACAGATACAGTTTTAAAACAGGAAGGACTTTTCTTAGTCGACTCCGGTGCACAATACATGGATGGGACGACCGATATAACACGTACCTTATCATTGGGAAATCCGACTGATGCGGAGAAAAAAGACTTTACAAGAGTGCTAAAGGGGCATATAAGTTTAGCGAAATGTAAATTCCCTCGTGGTACCAGAGGCTCTCAGTTGGATATTCTGGCACGAAAAGCACTTTGGGATGCCGGACTAAATTTCTTACATGGCACAGGGCATGGGATTGGGCATTTTCTGAATGTCCATGAAGGACCTCAAAATATACGCATGGAAGAGAATCCGGTAAAACTTGAACCGGGCATGGTTACTAGTAATGAGCCGGGTGTATATCGTGCCGGACAGTATGGTATTCGTATTGAAAACTTAATCGTAGTGCACAAAGAAAGTGAGACAGTATTTGGTGAGTTTTATGACTTTGAAACCATCACCTTATGTCCTATTGACACGTCATTGGTTATCGTCTCCATGTTGTCTATGCGCGAACGTATTTGGCTGAATAAATACCACGAGATGGTTTACGAGCGATTAAGCCCGTACTTAAGTGAAGAAGAAAAGACTTGGTTGAAAACTAAAACAGTTGAAATTTAACTTATTCAGATAAAATGGCAATAATAAAATCAGTCAGGGGTTTTACTCCTGAAATAGGGGATGATACTTATTTGGCAGACAATGCAGCCATCATTGGCGATGTGATTATTGGTAAGGGTTGTAGTATTTGGTTTGGTACGGTTTTGCGTGGTGATGTGAATTCTATTCGCATTGGTAATGGAGTGAATATCCAAGACGGATCTGTATTACATACGTTGTATCAAAAATCAATTATTGAAATAGAAGATGATGTTTCTATTGGGCATAATGTCACTATTCATGGAGCGAAAATATGTCATGGAGCGTTGATAGGCATGGGATCGGTCGTTTTAGATCATGCGGTGATAGGCGAAGGAGCAATCATTGCAGCCGGCTCTGTGGTCTTGAGCAATACACAGGTTGAACCCGGTAGTATTTATGCGGGTGTTCCGGCAAAATTTGTAAAGAAAGTTGACCCGGCTCAATCGAAAGAGATTAATCAAAAAATAGCACGCAATTACCACATGTATGCATCGTGGTATAAAGACGAAGAGTAATCTAACGGTTAATAAAAAGTATGATTCAAAGCCGGAATTGCAAGATGAAACGAGCAATTCCGGCTTGTTTGCCTATACCTGTTTGTCTTGTAGTCTGATGGTGACCGGTTGATTAGTGAGATGCTTGCATAGATTTACTGTATTCATTTAATAATTTCTCCGCACTCATTTATAAAATGTTACCCATAAAAGCTTGGTTGAGAGCAGGTAAGCCAAGACTCGTTATGATTCTTTCGTCTTTCGAAGGATGAAGAAGCGCAGCAATAGGAATACGATTTGTCGGATTATGTGTGGAAAGTGTCAAAGGTTCGTCGAAATAGAAATGATGTGGGGTTATGCATAAACCACATAAAACAAAAAAGGTGACTCAGCAGGTCACCTTTTTGTTTTAAGATAAGGACAGAACAACCATCAACGGTTCGTTTTCTGTCTAGCTTCAGCCAGCTTTTTAGCCAACTCTGCTACTTTGTCGTTTTGTTCTTTAGTGAGCAATTCTGATTGCTTCGTTAAATCAAGAGCTGCTTTTTTCAGCTTGTTGTTTAATGTAACGTACTCTTGGATTGCATTTCGGTCTTCTTTGACTACTTTGTCAACAATTTCCAGCAAACGCTCAGATGATTTTACATAATCATCAAAAATAGCAGTTGCTGCTTGTTTAGCTTCTTCAAGTTTAGCCTCTTCGACTTTTTTAGCTTCTTCTGCTTGTTGTTTGGCTTTTTCGCTTTGCCCGCATCCGGTTACTGTAAATAAGAGCATCACTGACAATAAGCCCATTAAAAATTTTCTCATAATACTCGCATTTTTTGTTTATCGATTATATACTTAGCACTCATTGCAAAGATAACAATTAATATTATGAATAATAAAGCTTATTCGCTTGAAATTGATTCGGTTTTCTAAATGTGTAAAACAAAAAAGAGGACTAGCTTATAATGCTAGCCCTCTTTATAAAGGGGAAGTATATTATACTTGTTTAAATAGAGTGTAACATCTATTTTGTGTGATTAACAACCTTCAGTCAGTTGGTTAATCTCTGGATTTTCTTCCGTATACGAAAAGTTCAGATAGTCCAGCATATGTTTTCCACTTGGAAATAGCTACTTTGATATATCTACCATTTATAGGTGTAATTTCTATATCCTGTGTGCCATTAGCCATGTCGTATGTGGTAACTTGAATCCATTCTTTATCTAAGTCATCACTAATATATACTTCACCGGCTGAACTTCCCCATGGTGCTTTTACAAGACCTATATGAGTTATGTTATAATAGTCAGACATGTCGACAGTTACATAATGTATAGCATTAGGGTCTTTATCTACAGTCCAATAGTGAAGCCAAGCTGTATCTGTTTTTCCATCTATTAGATTAGTAGCTTTGTAGTTGCTAGCTTCAGAGCTAACATCAATAATGCTCCACTCAGAGTTGTCTATTTTTGGAAGTATAATATTGAGACGTAATACATATGACTCTAGTTGAGGATTAACGTCAAATTTTGAAACATTTTTGATTGCAATAGGAATTGCATATCTTCCAAGAGCTAATTCTTCTGCTTTCATCCATAGTTTAACTTTGGGTCTTGTTAATACAACTCCATTTTCAAGCGTAAATGTATTTTCAATAGAATATAAATCACTAGGGAGCATTTGATAGTTTGTTTTATATTTTTTATTGTGACTATCCAATATTTCTTGTGATACTTCTAACTCACCCGTAATATCCCAATCGTTTTCAAAGTTTGTTTGCACATGAAGAGTAGTCTCAAACTCAAAATTTCGATCGTATGTATATTCAAACGTAGTATATCCATCTGTTTTTGCAAACTCAATATAAGGATTGTGTATGCTTGGTTTAATCATGGATATATTGAGTCCTTCCTTTATTGCAATATTAGAGTTGTCAATAATTAAAGGTATAGCATATTGCTTTGATTTTAAATTAAAATCAGTTAAAGCAACGACATTAAATTTTATTTGAATATACTTTTTGTTATCACTTTGGTCAGCTGTAAACTGCACTTCATTATTAACTAAACTATAATATTCAGCCGGCAACAGGGAGTATTCTGTAAAGTTAGCCGTGTTATAATCCTCAAGTTCAGCTTCAGTCATAAGACGAACCTTTACGTCTGCTTTTTCTCCAAATCCAGACCTGGATACTCCAAAGTCATAGATGAATTCATCGGCGGTATGATAAATCTTTAGGTTTGGATCTATATTAGAAAAATACACCATGCTGTTTCCTTCTCCAATTTCATAATCATCTTCATAACAAGACGTGAATGTGAAAGAGAAGAGTAGTATGCAACTAATTATTATTAAATTATTTCTTTTCATTTATTTGTCTTTTTTAATAAGCTTGCTATATTAAATTTCAGGAACAATATCAGCTCCCCAGCCTGGATTTTGTACTAAAGCTCTGTTTTTATTTAAGATGCCTTGTACAATTGGAGCTAGATAGTATTTACTTGAAAAGATGTAGTACTGTTTTAGTAGTCTGGTTTTTCTGTAAAATGTTTCTGCTGTTTGACCTGCAGAGTTTAAACCCCACATCCCTGTTCTAAAGTCTTTCCATTCTTTACTGGCTATCATCCATCTACGATAATCAGTATACATATGTCCTTCAAATAAAAACTCGATAGTTCTTTCTTGGCGAACAGTATTAATCAAATCTTCTCCGGTAGGAATTCCTATCTTACTGTATGAATCTTCAAAGTTGGGTAAACCGGCTCTTTGACGAATAGCGTTGATATAAGTCAGTGCTTTTCCATCCAATTTTCCGTAATATTCTACATAAGCCTCAACATAATTAAAATACATCTCAGCCAATCGTGCAATAGGCATCGGATATTTTATAATAGAAAACTGAGTACTGCTTACTTTTGCTCCAGGATTAATTCCTTTAGCTAAAGCGTATCCGGAATAGAAGTGGTCTTGATTTTGAAGAACCGATCCACCTGAAACAGGGGCTCCAGCACTTTCTCCAGCTCTCAGTCGTAATTGTGTCAACCCATTTACCGGGTAATATCCACGGTCAAAACCAATCCATGCCTCAAAACGAGGTTCTCGGTCTCTATGCAAATAGATTGTTTCGTCTCCGCTTTTTATGCTCATTCGATTATTATAGTCATATTCAGGGTCTTTATCCATAGGTAGTCCGTTTTTAGTTAAAAACATTTCTACTGCATAGAGTGAAACTCCCTGTGAGCCAATCTGTTGTTTGCTACCAAATCCTCTGGGTATACATAAATGCTGTAATCCGTATCCACTTTGGGGTTCCGGTTTTCCGGTGTATCCCCAGATTAATTCTTCTCCCCAAGGATCAGTAATCACAAGTCTAGCTGTATTTACGGCATTTGCAAAATCAGTAATATCAGCATCTTTCTTTCCATAATATAGCGTTCTTTTTCCTTCTCCTTCAGCACGAATAATAGCGGCTTCTGCAGCATCTAAGGCTTTTTTCCATTTTTCCTTATCGTACGTTTGTGAAATTAAATGTTGGCCGCTATGGTCTTTGAAATTAGCATATAGACGGTTATTCCCATTAAATAAAGGGCTGGCAGCATAAAGCAAAAGCTTAGACTTCATGGCTAAAGCCGCTGATTTGGTAGGACGACCATAGTCAGCCTGTAGAAGGACATCTGGCAAATATTCATAAGCCTTATCAAAGAAGCCTACAACAGCATCTACACAGTCATCATAAGGAAGTCTAGCTCTATAGCTTGCTTCGCCTGTACTTGAAATGTCATATAGCTCGTCGATAATGGGTACGGGACCATACAACTGCATTAATAGAAAATGATAATAGCCAATGAGGTAATACAGCTGTCCTCGCCAGTCTTTTTTTAACTTTTCAAAATCAGACGGTTTCGTTTTTGTATTAGGGATTTTATCATTGTCCAAGTAGTCTAAGAAGGTATAGCAATTCCTTATCCCTCTATAGGCGTCTTCCCATTGGTTTAAAGTTCTTCCACTTGTTGATGAAATCATACCTCGCTGTACACCAATGTTTGTGAAATAATCTTCCCCCCAATGATATCCTCCTACTGTTTCAGGAGTAGTAAGGCGGAAAGGATTGTTCCTTGCATGATTAAATTCAGGAATATATGTGTAGCAGGCATATAATGTTCTAGCAGCTACATGCTCGTCTTTATATGCATCATCTAAAGTCGGGGCATCCGTAGGAACGATATCTAAGTAATCGCATGATGCCAAGGCTAATATTGTGCTTATGATTATAATAATTTTTTTCATATAGGATATTTTATAGTGTTATTTGAATACCAAAAGTTCCGTTAATAGCCGTAGGATATTTTAATCCGTTTCCAGAACCTAATTCAGGATCCCAATCTTTGAACTTAGAGAATGTAAGTAGATTTTGTCCTGCTAGGTAGAATCGAATGGATTTATGAGTGAAACCTATTTCCATGTTTTTTAGTCGTAAGAATGACATATCTCTTAGCCAATAAGTAGAATAGCGTTCGTTATTTGTGTTTTGAGCTATATCTAAGCGTGGATATTTGGCATTAGGATTAGGATTGGCTTCGCTCCAATAGTCGTCTGCAACAAACTGAAGAACTGTATTTTGTTTTGACGTAAATGGATGAATGTTCCTTATCATATTGCTGGTGCGTGCAACTCCTTGGAAGAAAATGGAAGCATCCCATTTCTTGTACTGAACGGATACGCCTAATCCATACACAATTTCTGGAACAGTGGGGAACCCGATTTGGGTTACGTCATTACCGTCTATTTTTCCGTCTCCATTCAAGTCAGCATATTTAATATCTCCAGGGAAAACCTTATTGGAGAATGTTTGCTCAGGGCTGTTTGCGATATCGTCTTCGTCTTTAAATAATCCTAAAGCAATATGTCCACTGTATCTATTAAGCGGTTTACCAATGGCAGACATATAGGGGTGGTCTAAAATCGGCTCATCACGTTCTACTATTTTATTTTGTGCATAGGTAAAGGTACCTTTAGCAGAAACGAATAAGTCTTTATTGATTTGCTGGTTGTAGTCTAGTGTAAAGTCAAACCCTCTATTGTGTACTTTCCCGATGTTTTGGTATGGTTCTGCACCCCTAGGTACTCCTGCAGCTGCAATAATTGTTCTTCTTTGCATGAAAATATCTTTTCTTTTTTCATAGAAGTAATCGAATGTGAAGTTGAAATGCTTAAGGATTTGTGCATCTACTCCAATATTTAATTTTGTAGAGGTTTCCCAACTGGAGTCTAAGGTGCCGAATTTTTGAATGATAGGACCATATTTTCTATCGCTAGAAGACCAGTTGTGTCCAAAGTAATACTCCATGTCTGTAATGCCACCATAAGCTAAATTGGTAACATAAGGAAAACGGACATTATTACCAATTTGGTCATTACCGGCTAAACCATAGCTGGCGCGGAGCTTAAGGCTACTAATATGTTTTCTTAATGAAGTGAAAAACTCTTCATTTGACACCAGGTAGCCTACTGCTACAGAAGGGAAAAATCCCCAGCGTTCTCCTTCTAGAAAGTTTTCAGAACCGGTGTAGCCAAAGTTCGTTTCAAATAAATAACGGTCATCGAATCCGTAAGTAATACGACCGGAAAGTCCTTGATGCCTTTGAGGCAATGTCGCATAGAAGTCCTGAGATGATGGCGTATTATTGTCTTGCTCACGTTGGTAATACACAAACATGGCTGATACATCGTGCATGTCAAATCTACGTTGGTAGTTCAAGTTCGCTTCCAGATTAATTCTTCTATTTCCAGAGACAGTATTACTTGTTGTGAGTGCTGTTGTACCTGGTTCTAGTAATGCATAGTCGTAATCAAATGTTCCATCATTATTTCTCCAATAGTCTGTGATTGCGTAATAAAATGGGCTGTATGACTTAATCGCTCTAGTGTAGCTGTAGTTCCTAAATGACCCTTTAGCATGAAAGCTTAGTCCTTGTATAAGGAAATCCAGCTTCTGGTCTAAGTTTAAAGATGCGGTGAAAGTTGATGTAAACCGTTCGGTATGACCTGTCACTGCTTCAGCGTAAGGATGGTAGAAAGTACCTCCACCAATCATGGAAGGTCCTCCGAGAGAGTTCCCAAAAAGAATGTGGTCTTCGTGATTACGTGCCGGTAGTTGTGGGGCAAAATACACGCCCGGAGCAACAAATAAGTTGCTGTAGATAGACTCTGTCGCTAAAGAAGCGTCCTTTCCGTATTTAGGGGAGTCATAGTCGTTCATGTGAGCGTTTAGACGTACACCTAGTTTTGTCGTTTTAGTGATGTTGAAATTCACATTTGACTGGAAAGAATATCTAATGTTCCTAACATTATTGCTAAAATCATTTAGCTTGTTAGATTTTAACATCCCATGATCTAAGTTGACGGATGCGCTGGCAAAGTAATCAACCCTTTGTGTGCCCCCTGTGATGTTTATATTGGCTGATTGACTATGGCTAAAATCTTTAAATAGAAAGTCCATCCAGTCTACGTTCGGGTAGATTAGTGGATCTAACTTATCTATGGTACCTTGGATTTTTTCAGCAGTAAAGCGAGGATTTACTAATGGATTTCTGGATAATTCTGCTTCGTTATACATCCTCATGTAGTCAACCCCATCAGCTATCTCTACAGTTTTTGTAGGTGCTGTGATTGATTGAGTTACTCTGACGTTAACTCTGGCTTTCTCCAGGTTGCTACCGCTTTTTGTTGTGATAAGCATTACACCATTACCTCCTCTTGCTCCGTAAAGTGCAGTTGCTGCGGCGTCTTTTAAAATAGAAAATTTATCTATGGCTTCAGGAGGAAGAGCATTCATGTCACTAGTAGAAGACTCAATGCCATCAATGAAGATTAGTGGACTAGTTGATGCATTAAATGTTGAGATACCACGAATCCAAAAGTTAGATCCATCTGCTCCGGGTTCACCTGTTCGTTGGACAGCAATTACTCCGGCTAATCGTCCTCCTAGTGCATTAGATATGTTAGTTGCAGGAATACGTAAATCGCCTGGGTTAACGGATTGGATAGCTCCTACTACAGACTCCTTTTTTTGTTTACCAAAGGCAACAACTTCTACCTCTTGTAGCATAGCAGCATTAGGTTCAAGAGTCACATTGATGACTACCTTCCCTTTTGTATCGACTTCCATTGTTTCCATTCCTAAGTATGAAAAGGTAAGTGTAGGAGAAGAAATAATAGCTGGAGAAGTAATTGTATATTTACCTTGAGCGTCTGTAACTGCTGTAACCTGAGTTCCTTTAATCATTACTGTAACCCCTATAAGCAGGTCGCCGTTGTTATCTTTTACTACACCGGTAATAGTGGTGCGTTTCTCTTGTTGAGTTACGCCTACTATGGTTTTATCTTCCGTTACTATAATTTGATTACCATTTATATGGTATTTTAGACCAAGTGAAGACAATGCATTGCTGAGTATAGATTCAATTTCTTCATTTTCAGAATTAATAGTAACCTCCTTGTTGCTTACATTTTCTGTATATAAAACTTTATACTCAGAGTTTTCTTCAATAATATTAAATAGCTCGGTAATTTTTCCGCTATTTAGTTTTATGCTTATTGTTTGCGATAGAGCATGACTTGCTCCGATATGACCAATACCGCCAATAAGAAAAAGTAATATTAAATAGTACTTTATACAATTAAAAGGGAATGTGCCCTTTTTTTGTTTCTCTTTTTTAGATTTAGTTATCATACGCTTTTTGTTAGTATGTTTTTTTGTTATAAAACTTGCTTTTTTAAATTATGTACACTTATTCTAGTAAAAATCAGTTATTTCTTTTTTATATCATAGGCATCTTGATTAGTTAATATTAAAGCTATTTTTATTTTTAGTTAATTCTAGTTCTGAAGAATAAATTAGATTTTTTAGTACTTCTTCTAAAGAGTCTTCAAGTATGAGCTTTCCACTGAATTTTTTGTTTTTATTCTTGTCGTTCAAAATGATTTCTGTATTGTAGTATCTTGATAAGCGAAGTGAGACTTCGTCTAGCTTATTGCTGTTTAATAATAGGTAGCCATCCTTCCATGAGGTATATAACTCCGGATTTACAGTTTCAACAGCAAAAGAATTATCTGTTAGGAATGCACCTTGATTAACTTCAAGCTTCATTTCTTTTTGATCTTGTTTTACTTCAATAGATCCTTTTGTTAAAATAATGCTGCTTGTTAGGTCTTGTGAGTATGCATTAACATTAAACTCTGTCCCCAGTACTTTTACCTCCATCCTATTTGTGTAGACTTTGAAAGGTCTTTTGCTGTCTTCCGTTATACTTAAATAAGCCTCACCATCAATGGTGATTTCTCGAATGTCTTTTTTAAATTGTTTGGGGTAAATGATTTTTGTTCCAGAGTTGAGTGTTGCCGTTGATTGATCGCTAAATATAAGCTTGCTCCGCTTTCCATTGGGCACAATTACTGTTATGTATTCGGTTACTATTTCTTCGGCGTTTATCTGCTCTTCATTTCCGACTTTTATTCCTCCTTCTGAAGTTTGAGTGATAGTTTCTTCATTGTTAATTTGAGCTGTTTTTTCACCAGCAATAACTCTGACTTCCTCTGAGTTGTCAGCGCTAAGTTGCTCAAGTGTAACTATCATTTCTTCTTTACCCGCTTTGTTCTCCTTGGTTAAATAATTAGGAAGTATGATTAGTAGGATAGTTATGCAAGCTGCAATCGCAGTTGTGATATACTTAAACCGCTTTCTTTTAGCTAAAGAAAACTTGTGTTTTTGAATCCGCTCATTAATCTGTTTCCAGTCTATTTGTTCTTTACCTATTGAATAGTTTGCGGAATACTCTATATCCATATATTTAATCAGCATTATTGCTGCATTAATCTCTTCTTTTTCGTTGGGATGTGATTTTGTTAGTTTGTCGATGATATCTCTATCGTTCTGCCGAACTGCTTTAACAAAGTTGTCGTTTAGTAAAAGTTCCTCTATATTAAGTTTCATTTTGTTTTTCTGCACTAGGCTTTTTTTGAATATAATAATATTTGTAGCATAATATTAATACCAGAAATCTTAATATTTGTAATCAGTTTAATTGTTAATAATTGCTAATAGTTGAATTTTGTGAGAGAACGGGTGGTTTTGCAATGTTTTTTAAGGAGTCAAAGGTGAGGAACAGATTAAAGAAATAAGGATGATAATATAGGTCTGTGTGGTTGACTCTTTTCTGATTTTGTCAAAAGCTCTGTATAGTAGATTGCGAGCTGCTTGTTCAGAAAGATTCATAATGTTGGCAATTTGATAATATTCTAATTTATGTAAGAAACGTAGCTGAATAATCTCTTTTTGTCTAGGAGTTATTCTATTTAAAATGTCATTTAATGTTTTGTGTATTTGTTCTTTTTCCTCTTGGGATTCAATGAAATCTTCATTGACTGAAAATTGGATATTAAACTCTTCTAACTGTTCTAGTTTGTCATGTTTTTTTTCATGTAAGAATAAGTTGACAGATGTATTTCTTATAGAAGAGTACAAATATGCTTGCAAAGAAATCGGACTTTTGATTAACTCAGGTCTTGTGTATAGCTTTACAAATAAGTCTTGAATAATATCTCTAACATCTTCTTCTTTAATTCCCAAGCTGCTTCCATAAGTAAATAAATCCTTATACATGAGTTTGTATAAGTCAGAAAACGACTCTTCATCGCCTTCAGTAAAAGAAGTCCAGAGAGATGAGTATTTATTGTAGATTTTCAAAATTCAAAATTATTTCACAAATATAAAAGAATTTAGTCAAAGTGTTTGCTTTTTACGAAAACTCTATTATTCTGTTAGTTTGCTTATTTTTTTGTAAAACGAAGCTTGGTTTTTTGTTAATTCTCTCAAAGTTATGAAAAAATCAGCAAGTTTATAATTGAGTGATTATGTTTAAATGTGTATGTGATAGCTATAGCTATTCATACGGCCTTAGTGTTAGAAAGCAAACATTTACGTATGAAAATTAACTATTTCCGTTTAGGAATTTTGTTTTAGTTGAAAAATGGTGAGAGATAAGTTGTGGTGATTAATTGTCGTTTGTCCGTATTTGCTTAGAAGGCTACGATGTAGATGCCAAATAATTATGTAATTTTGTGCTTCTCAATTATAAACGTATTTAGACTGAAATTTATGGAAGGAAAAAAATATAAAAGAACGTTGATTACTTCGGCACTTCCTTATGCGAATGGACCTGTTCATATTGGTCACTTAGCCGGGGTTTATGTGCCGGCTGATATTTATGCCCGTTACTTGCGATTAAGAGGTGAAGAGGTTGTGTTTATTGGTGGATCTGACGAGCATGGTGTGCCTATTACTATTCGAGCTAAAAATGAGGGAGTAACTCCACAAGATATTGTAGACCGCTACCATGCATTAATTAAGCGTTCTTTTGAAGAGTTTGGGATGACATTTGATATTTACTCACGTACCACTTCGGATATACATAAACAAACAGCTTCTGATTTCTTCCGCACCTTATATGATAAAGGAGAGTTCTTAGAAAAGGTGAACGAGCAATATTACGATGAGGAAGCCAATCAGTTTTTGGCTGATAGATATATCGTAGGAACTTGTCCTATATGTGGCAACGAGAATGCATATGGTGATCAGTGTGAAAGCTGCGGTTCGTCTTTGAGTCCTACCGACTTAATTAATCCGCATTCAACTATCAGCGGCGCAAAACCGGTTATGCGTGAAACGAAACACTGGTATTTGCCTTTAGATAAATACGAACCTTTCTTGCGTGAGTGGATATTGGAAGGACATAAAGAATGGCGTCCCAATGTGTACGGGCAGTGTAAGAGTTGGATTGACCAGGGCTTGCATCCGCGTGCTGTGAGTCGTGATTTAGATTGGGGTATTCCTGTGCCGGTAGAGGGAGCTGAAGGGAAAGTCCTCTACGTGTGGTTTGATGCGCCTATCGGTTATATATCGAACACGAAAGAATTGCTTCCTGACACATGGGAAACTTGGTGGAAAGACCCTGAAACAAAAATGGTGCACTTTATAGGAAAAGATAATATTGTTTTTCATTGCATCATATTTCCCTGTATGCTGAAAGCAGAAGGAAGCTATATTCTTCCTGAAAACGTACCGGCAAATGAATTTTTGAATCTTGAAGGAGATAAAATATCCACTTCTCGCAATTGGGCGGTTTGGCTGAATGAATACTTGGAAGAACTTCCCGGAAAACAAGATGTATTGCGTTATGTACTAACGGCTAATGCGCCTGAAACAAAAGACAATGACTTTACTTGGAAAGACTTTCAAGCACGTAATAATAATGAACTGGTAGCCATACTGGGCAACTTTGTGAATCGTGCACTGGTGCTAACCGGGAAATACTTTGACGGTAAAGTGCCCGCTTGTGGCGAACTGACCGATTATGATAAAGAAACCATTGAAGCAGTACAAAAGATTCGTCCGGAACTGGAGCGATTGCTGGATACTTACCACTTCCGTGATGCACAAAGAGAGGCGATGAACTTGGCACGTATCGGGAATAAATACTTGGCTGATACCGAACCTTGGAAGGTCGCTAAGACGGATATGCAACGTGTAGCAACCATATTGAACATTTCTCTGCAAATATCTGCCAACCTGTCGATTGCTTTTCAGCCCTTTTTGCCATTCAGCATGAAGAAACTGGATGAACTATTGAATGTATCAAGCTTAGCATGGTCACGTTTAGGCAACTTCGACTTGCTTCAGGAAGGCCATCAGTTGGGTAAAGTCGAATTGTTGTTTGAAGTAATTGACGACTCAGTTATTGATGCGCAAGTACAGAAACTGTTAGCGATTAAAAAAGCAAACGAAGAGGCTAACTACAAAGCTAAACCTATCCGTGAAAACGTAGCTTTTGATGACTTTACTAAGCTGGATATACGTGTAGGGAAAGTGTTGGAGTGTGTGAAAGTACCTAAAGCTGACAAGCTGCTTCAATTCAAGATAGACGATGGCTTAGGCGGGCGGACCATTGTTTCCGGTATTGCTCAGTTCTATAAGCCGGAAGACTTAGTAGGGAAAGATGTTTGCTTTATAGCCAATCTTGCGCCTCGAAAGATTAAAGGCATTTTATCTGAAGGAATGATATTATCAGCAGAAAATGCAAATGGTGCTTTGGCAGTTGTTATGCCTGAAAAAGAGGTGAAGCCCGGTAGTGAAGTGAAATAATCCGTCATGAATTATAGAATTAAAGCACCCCGAACAATTGAGGCAAAGATTGTATTGCCTTCATCTAAAAGTATATGTAATAGGGTGTTGATTTTGAATGCCCTTAGTTATAGTCCGTATGATATCGTGAACTTATCAGACTGTGACGATACGAAGGTGATGCTTGAGGTGCTTAATTCAAATACTTCTACGTTTGATATAGGGGCAGCCGGAACAGCTATGCGCTTTCTGACTGCATTTCTCGCTAAAATAGTGGGCGAATGGACGCTGACCGGAAGTGAACGGATGAAAAATCGTCCTATTCGTTTACTTGTAGAAGCCTTGAATAGTCTAGGTGCCAAAATAGATTATATAGAAAAGGAAGGTTATCCCCCATTACGCATCTATGGTTCAGCCTTGAAAGGAGGCGAAATAGCACTGGATGGAGGTGTGAGTTCGCAATATATCTCTGCTTTATTGATGATTGCTCCGACCATGGAAGAGGGACTGACTATTCATTTGAAAGGCATGGTTGTTTCTCGTCCATATATCCTTCAGACATTAAACTTAATGAAACAGTTTGGTGTGTCGGCACATTGGGAAGGAGACACCATCACTGTTCCTCCGGCAACATATACACCTATTCCTTTTGAAGTAGAAAGCGATTGGAGTGCTGCTTCATATTGGTATGCGATGGCAGCACTGAGCGAGTCGGCTCTGATTACTTTGCCTACATTGGCGAAAGATAGTCTACAAGGTGACTCTGTAATTGCTGATTTATTCATACACCTAGGTGTCCAAACGACCTATTTAAAAGAGGGAGTAGTCATAAAAAAAGAAGGAACGGTTACAACCCACTTTGAACAGGATTTGGTGAATTGTCCTGATTTGGCGCAGACTTTAGCAGTGGCTTGCTCACTGTTAGGAGTGCCTTACCGATTGTCCGGATTGCAAAGCCTGAAAATAAAAGAAACGGATCGTTTAGAAGCGTTAAAGGCTGAATTGGCAAAACTAGGCTTCATTGTGAAGGTGGTAGATGACAGTATCTTAGCATGGGGCGGGCAGCGAATTACACCGGAACAATCTCCTGTTATTTCTACCTACGATGACCACCGAATGGCAATGGCTTTTGCTCCGGCAGCCTACATGTTTAATGAAGGTGTATGTATCGCAGATCCACAAGTTGTGACGAAAAGCTATCCTGCATTTTGGGATGATTTGATAAAAGCAGGCTTTGATATAAGAAAAGAAAACCACCAAGCTGTAAACGAATGATTGAGCTACTGGGATATACCTTTTTTCAATATGCACTGTTGGGCAGCTTATTAACGGCGATTGCCTGCGGAATCGTAGGCACCTATGTCGTTGCCAGGCGTTTAGTGTTTATCAGTGGAGGGATTACACATGCTTCATTTGGAGGCTTAGGGCTAGGCTTCTATTTGGGAACGAATCCTATATTGATGGCTATGGTTTTTTCTGTACTATGTGCCTTTGGTGTCGAGTGGGCTAGTCGTTCCCAAAACATTCGGGAAGATTCGGCGATAGCCGGCATCTGGTCGCTGGGTATGGCACTAGGCGTTATCTTCATTTTCTTAACTCCCGGCTATGCACCTAATTTATCCGCCTATCTTTTTGGGAATATCTTGACTATTTCTACGACCGACTTACTTCTAATCGCCTGCTTGGTCGTCCTTTTGATTTTGTTGTTCTCACTCTTTCTCAAAGAAATAATCTATACAGCTTTCGACCGTGATTTTGCTTTAACACAGCGTATACCGGTGCGACTGATTGAATATGTAATGATGTTTTTCATTGCTGTAACGATTGTGTTGTCTATACGCTTAGTGGGAATCATGCTGCTGATAAGTATGCTTACTTTGCCACAGATTACGGTAAATCTATATACGTCCGATTTCAAAAAGATTATCTTCGGAAGTATTTTAGTTGGCTTTGTGGGATGTGTGAGTGGACTCATCGGTTCTTACTATTTGAATATACCTTCCGGAGCATTTATTATCTTGGTGCTCGTTCTCTTCTTTTTACTTTCCAAAGTTGCTTTATTCCTCTTTAAAAGCAATAAATCAGCCAATTCTTAGTTATTACTACATTACTACGGATAATCCGTTCATGTGAAAAAGAGCATTTATTATATACTTATCCTATTTCTGATAGGACAACTTGTGGCATGTACTACGAAGAAGAATACGTGGGCAAGCCGTTCTTATCATGCCCTGAACTCACGCTATAATATCTATTTCAATGGAAAAGCCTCTTTTGATGAAGCTTTGAACGTCATGAGCGATGAGAATGTGGACAATTATTCCCGGATGATTCACCTCCACCCGGTCAGTGGATTGCCTAAGGTGAAAGAAACACCGGGCGGTCCTTTTGACCGAGCTATTGAAAAGGGTGAAAAAGCGATTGGACTACATGCTATTCATGTGAAGCCGTCAAGAAAACGCGGATGGCGAAATGATCCAAAACAAGTTGCTAATCAGGCGAAAGAAGAGTATAATCCTTTTTTAAAACATTGTTGGATGCTGATTGGGAAGAGTCAGTTTTATAATGGAGACTTTTTGGAAGCCTCATCCACCTTTGCTTTTTTAACGCGTCATTATCGGACAGAGCCGGATGTGGTGCTTGAGGCACGTTTGTGGCGTGCTCGGTGCTATGCCGAGTTAGGATGGCTGTATGATGCCGAGCAAGCTTTTAAACGGATGAAAGAAGAGAGGTTGACAGGGGGTGTATTAACCGACTTCAACCGCTTTTACGCAGACTATCTGTTGAAGAGAGATTCATTGCCTTTAGCTATGCCCTATTTGCAGCAAGTCATTAAGGATGAGAAAAACAAAAAACAGAAACTTCGTCTTAAGTACTTATTGGGGCAAGTGTTTCTTTCATTAGGTCGAAAGGTTGAAGCTCGTCAAGCGTTTGATGCGGTATCCAGGTCGCTATATGTTCCTGACGAACTTGGTTTTGCAGCCCGCATACGTCAAGCCGATGCTGTTGTGCCCGGGCAAGAACAGCAGCTGCTTAAACGACTATCTAAAATGGAGAAAGGCGAAAGATATAGCGATTGGCTAGATCAATTATATAGGGCAAAAGGAGATGTATACCTATCCATGAATGATACGGTCAATGCGATAGCCAGTTATCGCTTAGGTGTAGAAAAAGGAACTGGAAAAGGCTTTGAACGGGCTGACTGTATGGTTCGTTTAGGCAATCTCTATCTGGAGATGAAAGACTATATGAAGGCACAGCCTTGTTTTACAGAGGCGCTCTCAATTATTGGAAGAGATTATGTCGACTATCAGCACATCGCTTCGTTGTCAGCTGTTTTAGATGAATGGGTCGTTCATGCGGAAACGATACAGCTGCAAGACAGTTTGCAGCGTGTGGCTGCGTTGCCTGAGGCAGAGCGAATGGCGTTGATTGATGGGGTAATAAAAACCTTGATTAAGCAGGAGAAAGAAGAGAAAAAGCTGATGGAAAAAGAAGCGTACCTCGCTGAGCAGGACGCTTCCATAGGAATACAAGAACGAACGAGTAGCGGGTTGACTGAGGGTTTGTCTGTTGAGTCTGAAAACTCGTTTTATTTCTATAACCCCTCATTGGTAGCCCAAGGGAAAGTGTACTTTCAAAATCGATGGGGACGGCGACCGTTAGAAGATGACTGGCGACGAAGAGACAAAGCGATTAGGGCGTTTGATATGCATGAGGAAAATCACTTAATAGAGTCGGTAGATGTCGGCGAAAATAAACAACAATCGAACGAACTGGCTGCTTCTGATTCGATTCATAAAATGGATTCATTAGCGTTCGATCCTCACAATCCCACGTATTATCTTAGCCAGCTTCCTTTGACCGTAGAGGAAGTTGAATCATCAGACAGGTTAATTGAAAATGCTTTATTCCGGATGGGCGTTTTGTATAAAGATCGGTTAGAAGATTACGCAATGGCTATACAGACTTTTGATGAATTAGATAGGCGATTTCCGGACAACCCTTATCGCTTAGACTATTATTATCAGACGTATTTAATGGCTCTGCATAGGAATAATGAAGGATTAATGCAGACTATTAAAAGAAAACTAGAGCAGTCTTACCCGGATGCAGCTTATACGCAAGCCGTTCAAAGTCCGACATTTGAGCAAGACTTGCGTCAGCTGGACAAAAATCAAGAATCCTTATATCAGCAGACTTATGCATCTTATTTGTCTGGCGATACGGCTCAGTTGAGAGAAAACTACCACTTGTTTATTAAGCAATATCCTTTAGGTACATTGATGCCCAAAATGATGTTATTAAATGCATTGACGTATGCACAAGCAGGTGATCAGGATAACTTCAAAACTGCTTTAAAGGCATTGATTGAAAGCTATTCCGGTGAGGATGTAACTGCGCTGGCGACTGAAATGATGAAGGGTATGCTGGCCGGCAAACAGTTGCTCGAAGGGCGAATGGAGCGTATGTTGTGGAATGTACGCTTAGGTGACGAACGTGTATCCCTGAGTACTGAATCTTTACCGGCTTTTAGCGACTCGGTAGGGGGTAAGCATCAGGTGCTTTTGATTTATCCTTCAGATTCGTTCGACCGCAATCTGCTTTTATTTACTGTTGCGGCTTTCAATTTCTCTAATCTTCAAACAAAAAGTCCGGATCTTGTTTTTGAGGAAGCTTCCTCCTTGACTATCTTAAAAATAACGGGCTTCGATGGACTGAAAGAGGCATTGCATTATTATCGCTTAATTTATGGGGAAGAAGGCTATGCAAAAAAGTGGGAATCAGCATTCACTGCATTCCCGATATCTGAAGCAAATTATCGGGTATTATCCGGTGGAATGACCCTTGAAGCGTATGAGCAGTTTTATGAACAACATTTTGAGTCTTTAGAACCTCAAGTTGTGTCCCGTTGGAAGGCACAGATGGATGTGTCCGTCGAGGAGGAAATTTCTGCGTCAGAAATACCTGCTGTTGAGGTAATCGAAGAGATTCATCCCCCTGTCGACTTGTCCCGGCAAGTGCCGACTCAGCAAGCGGATAGTAGCCTTGTTTTGCCAATCGATACAGTTCAGCCTGAAAATACTCAAGATGCTATATCAAAGTATATTGAAGAAAGGCGTAGGCAGTTGGAAAGTGAGGAGCTCTCTGCTGAGCAGCCTGCCGACGAGCAAAGTGAAGTCAAGGCAAAAGAGGAGAGAAGCAAACGGGAAGAGCTCAATAAAAGTCGCTCTGAGCAATTGAAACAGTACGAGCGCGAGCGAAAAGAAAAAATAAAAGCTATTGAGCGTGAACGGAAAGAGAAGGAGAAGGCAAGAAAAGAAGCATTGAAAGCAAAAGAGAAAGCCCGTAAGACTCAGCTGAAAGAAAGGGAAAAGGAGCGCAAACGTTCACTTCGTGAAATAGAAAAAGCCCGTAAGGCTTCATCCAAAAAGCAGTAATAACGTTAACGGTTATATCTTTCTGTCATTATCAGCAGATTAAGAAGACGCTTTCGTATCTTTGTTGTTAAACGAAAAAGCAAGTGCTTAGTCGTTATTAAATCAAAAGACACTTCACTTATGAAATATCAATTAGATGATAAGCCCGGAATTTTCCAGATGATACTCTACGGACTGCAATGGTTCGTCGTGGCGCTTCCCTCCATCATTATTATAGGGTTGGTTATAGCAAAGTTACATGGATTTGGCATGGCAGACCAGATCTTTTATTTGCAGAAACTCTTTGCCATAGTAGGCGTTTTTACCATAGTGCAAGTTTTATTCGGTCATCGTTTACCACTCATCATAGGGCCTGCCTCGGTGCTGCTTATTGGTATTATTTCAGCGAGTGGTGCAGACGATTCAGCTATTTATACATCAATATTTTTTGGAGGCTTGCTATTGGCTGTCCTGTCTTTCACAGGCTTATTGTCTTATTTACAAAAGCTTTTCACGCCGAGAGTCGTTTCAGTCATTCTGCTGCTTATCGCTTTTACGCTGGTGCCGGTCATCTTGGATATGGTTTTCTCTACCGGTGAGCAGCCTTTGTTTCATTTTTTATATGCTTTGGGTGTGGTTCTTTTGATGCTGGTAGGTAATGCATTAGCCAAAGGATTATGGAAATCGACCGTCTTGTTGTTTGCAATTGTTTTAGGTTCAGCTTTCTACTATTTGTTTATCGGTTTTCCGGCTGATTTATCTCTAGAAAATGCTTGGCAAGATGCTAAGTCGCCACTTTTTTACTTCTCCTTACAGATTGATCCGGGTATCTTGCTCTCCTTCTTCTTTTGTTATATAGCACTTACTGTTAATGAACTGGGGTCGATACAATCGGTTGGCTACTTGCTGGAGGCAAAAGATATGGGACGACGAATTACACGAGGAAGTGGCTTTACCGGTGTTTCTAATATGTTTTCAGGTCTGCTGGGTGTAGTGGGTACAGTCGATTTTTCGTTGACTCCCGGCGTGATTGCGGCTACCGGTTGTGCGTCACGTTACACGATGGTTCCTATGGGGGTGATGATGATACTCATAGCCTGTATGCCTTTTTTAGTTCAAATGCTGTTGTTTTTACCGGCAGCGGCTATGGGGGCTATCTTTTTTTATTTAATGGCTACCCAATTAGGTGCAGGGCTTCAAATGATGACGAAAGAGCAGGCAGTACATAACTTTAATACGTCTGTAACGGTGGCGCTGCCTTTGATGATTGCATTATTTATTATTTTTGCACCTGATGCGGTGAAAGATGCCATCCCTGCATATATTCGCCCAATCTTAGGGAATGGATTCGTCATGGGAGTCATTGCCGTTTTTTTATTAGAGCATGTCTTGTTCCGTAAAAAGAATTAGCAAATAGAAACAAGTAATAATCATTATGAGAAAATATATTTTTCTTTTTATCATTGGATTTTTAATCACTATGTGTAGTCAGGAGAAAGAAACAAAAGTGCTTATTAGTACGAGCGTAGGGGATATTGTGGTGAAACTGTACAATGAAACACCCCAACATCGGGATAATTTTATCAAACTGGTGAAAGATGGCTTTTATGAAGGGCTGATTTTTCATCGGGTCATTAATGAGTTTATGATTCAAGGTGGCGACCCAACCTTGCGTGTGTCTCTTGATGGTTCGGAACCGGATACAACAGAACTGAATTATACTATTCCGGCTGAATTTCGCACGCCGGAGATTTTTCATAAGCGTGGGGCATTAGCTGCAGCTCGTCATGGTGACGATGTGAATCCGGAGAGGGCTTCCAGTGCTTCGCAGTTTTATATTGTTACCGGTAAGCAGTTTATTGAAGAGGGCTTAGATAACCTGCAAGAGGGACGCTTAGAAAATCTACGGCGTCAAATCATGGCTGAGCTTCAAGAGGACAACCGAGAAAAAGTGAAAGAACTGTATCGTTCCGGTGATAAAGAAGCATTAACTGAATTCCGCGAACAGTTGGTCGAAGAGGCTGATAGTCTTACCAAGCTTCGAAAAGGAGAGGTCGCCTATACCTACCGACAACGTGAATTTTATATGAATGGTGGCGGAACTCCTCATTTAGATGGTGGTTATACCGTCTTTGGTGAAGTGCTGGAAGGTATGGATGTTGTTTCACGTATTGAACGCGCTGATACGAATGAAAAAGACAGACCGCTCAAGCCTGTCGTATTTCAGATGCGAATCCTAGAGTAAACGCAATGTTTATATGCCTGCCCCGTCAATGAACAAACTGGACATGGCTCGTTGTTGAACTACCCGACAGCCGGCAGGAACCGACTGTGTAATCCATATATTACCTCCAATTACCGCACCTTCCCCAATCGTAATGCGTCCTAAGACCGTTGCGTTAGAGTAGATGATGACATTGTCTTCAATGATTGGATGGCGAGGAATATCCATGGGTAGTCCGCGCTCGTCAAGTGTAAAGCTGCGTGCACCCAGTGTTACCCCTTGATAAAGACTTACGTGGTTACCAATGATACATGTTTCTCCAACCACAATCCCGGTGCCATGATCAATGCTGAAATACTCACCAATCTTTGCTCGTGGATGGATGTCTATACCGGTCAGCGAATGAGCCATTTCGGTTATGATACGCGGCAATACCGGAATGTCTAAATTAATCAATTCATGTGCCGATCGGTAATGTAGCATACAGGTGATAGCAGGATAGCAATAGATGACTTCTCCAAAGTTTTTTGCAGCCGGGTCACCATCTTTTACCGCTTTGACATCGGTATATATCATCCGTCTGATTTCCGGGATTCGGTCTATAAACCGCAGGGCTAAATCTTTTTCATTTTGACCGGCAGCTTCTTCATTATCCTGAAAGTTTAAGCTATAACTGATTTGTTTTTCCAATAAGAAATAAAGCCTTTCCAGGCATGAACCGATAAAATAATCATTGGTTTCATAGATGCTGCCTGACTGTCCGTAGAATTCAGGAAAAATGATCCTTTTGATCAATTCCATAATCTCTTTAATCTTTCGGATGTTTGGCAAAGGCTTCCTTTCGCTTTTTGAAAAATAGGCAAAGCCTGAGTCATGCCCACTCGTAAGTAGTTGAACGTTTTTTTGTATAATGGCTGTGGTTTTTTGAATTTGTTCCATACGTTATTATTAAGTTGTTCTTAAAGTAAGGCGCGTATAAAGCAGAAGATGAAATAGCCGCTAACAGCAAATTTGAGGGCCGTCCCAACGACAAAGCCAATAAATGCACCTAAGCCTGATTTGAGGGCTTCGTTGCTTTTTTGTCCGCCCAATAGTTCGCCTATAACTGCACCAATGAAAGGGCCAATGATAATTCCCCAAGGAGGGAAGACAAAGAATCCTCCAATAGTTCCCACCAGGCATCCCCAGGTTCCCCACCTCGTTCCTTTCCATTTTTTCACCCCCAATATTGGGATGATATAATCAATCAGTGAGATGAAAATGACCAAAGCTAACCATACCATCAACTGTGTGGTGCTAAACTGAACCCTGTCGGTAAAGTGTAGTAATAATAACCCGACATAAGACAGTGGCGGTCCGGGAAGTAGCGGAAGAATGCTTCCGGCAAGTCCTAGGAGTAGACAAATAGCTGCTAATACGATTAAAACGATATCCATATTCTTTCAGATTGGCTAGTTCGTGCAAATATAGTCAAACGAATTCATTGCGTGTATAACAAGTTTGAATAAGCACGTATTTAAACGTGCTTATTGCGGGTGTTTGGTTGAATGGTTTCTATTAAATGAAGCCGGATTACTTATGCACTGCTGGTTTAGGTTTGTCCGAATAGACCAAAGCTTCGCCAAAATGGACCGCTGTTCCTTTAGCTGGGTTTAACCACTTGAAAGTAACGGTATGTTCTTTTTGTGTGAGTTGGTATTTCCAGAAGAGTTCGTGACGGCGAACGTTGTATGCAGCCGGCAGTTTAGCTGTTTCTATCGGCTCACCATCTATATACATGGTGACTTCGGCCACATAGCTGGGGTCATCTGCATGAACATACCCTTTGAATACGATGCCAATACCTTCAAATGTAACTTCTTCTATTTGATCAACAGTCTTATGTACACCGAGTTTATGGGTGGGGTGATGTCCTTCAAATGCTTTTTCATAGCGTACGGCTTCAGGTGTTTCGCAAGCTATTGTTACATGTTGGTCAGCAATTTCTCCTCCATGTCGCTCAATCATGGCTAGTGCCTGATTAAAGCTCATTTCATACGTCTTGTTCAGGGATATATGTGTATAGGCAAAATCCATATCTTCTACCTCTCTGAGGTTCTTCATCCAGTATTCAGGTATGTTGCTGTATCCTATCATCGTACCTAAAATGCCGGCGGCCGAAGCCGGGTTGCAATCAGAGTCTTGCCCGCAACGGGTTGAAATATCCATTGTTTTATAAAAATCACCCTCTCCGTATAATAACCCGATAAGGATATAGGCACTGTTGATAACAGCATCAATATTGAATGGGGCAAATACACCATCGGGGCATCCCACGTCTTCACTCCATTTCTTTTCACACTCAGCCCAGTTTTGTTTCCAATCATTAGGATACTGTTTGTACCAGCGAATCACATCGTTCATACATTGGTAGTAACGACTTTCTTTTGGTATAGTTTTCAGCGCTTCAGTAACGATAAATTCCATGTCGTCTGAAATAAATGCCAGTGTATACATGGCTGCTACATATACTCCTCCGTACCAACCATCTCCATAATTCATAATATGCCCTATTTTGTCTGAAATGGCTGAAGAAGCATTGGGCAATCCGGGTGACATTAATCCGGCGAAGTCTGCTTCTATCTGAAAGTCTAAATCATCGGCGTGTGGATTGTTCAGCCAATGCCCGGATTCAGAGGGGAGAATGCCTTGTAAGATATTGTAGCGTGCCGCTTGATTGGCATGCCAAAGGGTATATCCGGCTGTTGCAAATGCCATCGCAAATGAGTCAACTGGGGCATCAAGCCCTAAGCGGTCAAAGACATCTACAAAGGTTAAGTCCATATATACATCGTCATACAAGCCCGGAACGTTTTCGTACCACCATTTGATATATCCGTCCGGCCATTCAATAGGTACATAGTCTTGAATCATGGTTCCGTTAAATTTGAACTCGGTGGGTCCTCCATAGGAACAACCAATCGTTTGTCCTGCCCAGCCGCCTTTAATTTTATCCATCAATACTTCTTTTGATAAAGTGACCGTTTGCGGTATCTTTTTGCCGGACGAGTTGTCTGAAGTTTGGCAGCTATTAATCAAGAGTATGAATAATAGCGGAAGTAGACTTTTTTTAATCATAATTCTTTGTGGTTAGTAGATTTTGTGTTTGATGATTCTTTAGGTTTAAAATGATCGTGTATGCTCATTAAATCAAGCTGTCTTTTTTATCCATCTTTGTGAAAAGTCGGTTTGGTAGACATTATTTGTCGGTTTTTGTCTTTTAGAGTTGATTTTCAAACTCTTATCATTACAAAAATAGGAAATATATTCGTTTTTACTCTTGCTTTTCCGATAATTTATTTTCATACATCTGTATATCAAGAAGAAAAAGTGTTTAAAAGTGTTTAAATGCTTCTAATGTCCAAAGAAAATATTTTCTTTGTCCTTGATTAGATAGAGGATAGGGCTTTTCTGTTCAATAGTTATGTGAAAAAGAGTTAAGTTTCTGTCATGGTTAATCATTCAAATACGAATCACTATTATTGTTTAATTTTAATATAACAATCAAATGAAAAATTTAGTAGAAAATTTAGATCAGCTTTTTGCAGACTTCATGAAAGATGCAAACGCTCAAGTAGGCAATGGTAACAAAGCAGCCGGAACTCGCGCTAGAAAAACTTCTTTAGCTATCGAGAAAGCTTTGAAAGAATTCCGTAAGATATCTATCGAGGAATCAAAAAAATAAGAATACCTCTATTTAAAAAATAGCCGGGATGATACTTCCGGCTATTTTTTTGCTTATTGGTGAATATTTTAGCTAAGTTTGACGCAATTATTCAAGCAAAAAAGAGCGAGTTTATGCATATTATTCAAGCGACAGAATACAGACCTTACTACCTGGAAGCAACTCAAAAACTATTGAATCAACTTGTTTCCGGTGACTTTCTACTCACAGAGTCTTATTTTAAAGAAATGCTTTCCTCTGCCAATACCTATTTATTCTTCTTGTATGATGAAGTGGCTATTATAGGCATGTTCTCTGTTGGATTTTACCAAACACCGTCAGGTAAGAAAGCCTGGCTGGAAGATGTGGTGATTGAGCAGACTTATAGGGGGCAAGGATTGGGGAGAAAATTGATCGAACAGGCTATTTCTTTTGTTAAATCAGAAGGAGCCGATACGTTTATGCTCACTTCTAACGCCAAGCGTATAGCGGCCAATAGTCTATATCGTTCAGTAGGCTTTGAACAGAGAGAAACGAATGTGTATAGGATGTCTTTTCCGAATAACTAAAACAATAAACTACATAAATAACTAAAGAAATGAATAAATATTTTTTCTCTATCCTTTTAATTTTCTGGTTGCTGCCCGGGTGTAGCTCATTGCAGAGTTCCTACAATATGGTCAACTGTAAGTATAGTTATAATTCTATTTCAAATTTAAGTATTGATGGTATGAACTTGTCTAATGGACTGAACGTGGCTTCGGTACTTAAATTGACTTCCTTGCTGTCAGGTGGTGGCATGAGTTCGTTGCCCTTAGACTTTACAGTCAACTTAAATGTCGAAAATCCGAGCCAGTCAGCTGCTGCACTCCACGGTATGCAGTATGTGATTAGTATTGATGGTGTACAGTTTACGACCGGGACTGTCAATCAGGCATTAAACATATCAGCAGGACAAACACAAAGACTGCCTCTAACGATAGGTGTTGATTTAATTTCGTTGATGCAATCTCATTCGAAAGATGCGGTAGTCAATATTGTGAAAAACTTTATAGGTATAGGTTCGCAAAAAACAGAAGTAAAACTGCAACTCAAACCATCGTTTTTAATAGGAAATCAACCTGTGATGTCACCGGTTTACATTCCGGTAACCTTCAGTTTCGGAGGGAAAAAGCAGTAATCGCGCCTATCTGCTCTTCTCTCTAAGAGGCTGAGTAACTACCTTTTTTTGTATTACTCTCTATCCCACGTATATGTTATCCGAGAGAAAGCCAATAGGGCAACCCGTAAAGTCAGCAAATGACATTGACTGTTGTACTCATAGTGTTTTCTGGTTTAACTCTTGGTTTAACTCATGCCGTTTAAACCCCTTAAAACCGCACTTTATTTCATTAAATCCACCAAATAAAAAAAGCAGTCACTTTCTGTAACTGCTTGATTCTAAGTGAGCCGAAAGCCGGACTCGAACCGGCGACCTATTCATTACGAATGAATTGCTCTACCAACTGAGCTATTTCGGCAAGGTTTTTTAATTGTATCAAGTTCTTCTACTAATCGTTCCCATCCCTTAGCTTTGTAGGAAATAATCGGCAGGAGAACTTGAATAACCGCGCAAAGGTAAAATAAAGATTTTAAATAGGAGGTTAACTAAACTGTTTTTCTTCGGATTGATGCATTGAATGAGTCTCCTTTTTACTAATGGATACTATCGGCAGTATGTGGTAGGTAAGAAGTTTTTCTTGATTAGCATCGCTTCTGATGCGCTGCTGAATCAAGGCTGAGATGACATAGGAAAGCCTGCAAAAGCCTTGTTTTTATGTTTATTTATGAATTGTTATAATATCGATAGGTTTGAAGGAGGGTGCTTAAGGTAAAAAATAGGTATTTCTCTTCATTTTTGACTGATTTTGGGAGCTTTTTGAAAAGGCTATAGCCTTTTTATAAAGTCAATATAGCCTTTTTGACAAAAGACTATAGTCTTTTTTGAAAATGTCAGTATTGAATTTAGCCCGTTTTTAGTCGATTTTGAGCAAAAAGAAGAGGGGCTCTAGTTGCTTTGGCAACTAAAACCCCTCTTTTGGGTATGGACGATTTCGAAGCTGAAAGCTATGATAATCGTCAGAGAGTATAAACGGAATCAGCAAATGCTGATTTTCCGGAGCTAGTTCACACCGATTTCCTAAGAGAATCTGTCGTTGTGTTTTATCGGTAAACAACAACGCCTCCGATTCGCCTTGCTAGCTAGAGTTGTTGGAAGTTGTGTCTGTATGGCTATATAATCGGGGGCGTATTGGCTGATTTATTTGTGCTGTTTGCATAATGATTCTTTTTTTTATGCTGAAGTTACCATCTTGATACCTCTTTGTCAATAGTGTTTGTGATTTTTTAACGCGATGAAAAAAATGAATATATTCATTTGACAAAGCTGGCCTGGATTTATATTTTATTAACCTTTTGGGATGGTGGATTTTTCTTCAAATGTAATAGCTGAAAACAGAATAATAAAACTACTCTCTGTGTTGTTGTAAATATTTTTTCATCGCATCAAACCTTTTTCATTTTCAGGAGTCTAACACCTATTGGAGTCTAACTTAAATAGAAATGAAATGAGAACGAAAATTACAACCTTGGTATTATTGGTGTTTTTTGTAGTAGGTTCTACAACAGCACAAGAGCGACGCAGACAGCTATCTTCTGAAGATATGGCAAAGCGGCAAACAGAAACGTTGAAAGAAAAAGTAAGCTTGACAGATAGTCAGCAGAAGAAAGTCTATGACATCTACTTCAAAGCGGCAGAAGACATGAAGAAGCTGCGCGACAGTGGCAAAAGAGATGCAACGGCATTTCAAGAAAAAACAAAAGCAACCGATAAAGCCATTCGTGGAGTCTTGACTGAAGACCAATTAAAAAAATACGACAAATGGCAAGAGGAAATTCAGAAGAATCGCGAAAAGAACCGCTCAAATCGTGAAAACAGGGATAACCGAGACAATCGAGGCAACCAAGACAATCGCCGCAGACCCAACCGGTAACATATCCAACTAGTACGTTCAAAAAAACTCCTACCGTCCAACGACCGTGGGAGTTTTTTATATTGGTATGGCAGGTTCGGAAGACTTTAAGAATTTCACAAACCAAACGACGGAGTACACCTACAACAAAAACGGGGCACTGACGAAAGATTTAAACAAAGGAATTACTGAAATTCGGTATAATACCTAACTGCCTGTCATTTCTTTCTTTTAATTACCGCCATTTCTGCCGCCATTGCGCAATCGCACTAGCTGCGGCGGTCATCAATAGTTGGTTTTTTGCAGTGTGTTGGTGCTGAGATTATTGGTGGAAAATATGCTTTTTATTACCGACGGTTCTTATGCGATTCCGGGTCAAGCCCGGAATGACTTCGCAAGGGGGTGTCGTTTATTTGGGCAATGCTCGTATGGTTGCCGATGAGCAGGGCACAGACCGACAGGTGACGCGATGTTCTTGTTATAGCGGTTGGAGGATGCACATAGCTTCCATTAGCATGCACCCGGAGAGGTGTGGGGTGAGGGGAACACCACGAGTTGTGGTGGGTGCTTGATGCCAATGTCCATCAAAAAGCATGGTCCGGGGATTTA
>CAZSWS010000001.1:0-137138 GCA_964610765.1 uncultured Parabacteroides sp. | reverse complement strand
GTTTTAATCATATCGGTGGTGGCTTTTAATTTTTTCAATAGGGGCAACTAATCGGCTCACAGCTGTGAGCCGATCGGTCCACAGTTGTGAGCCAATCAGTCCACAGCTGTGAGCCGATTAGTTTGATAGGGAGAATTTGTTAAAAAGGTGTGCTTTGCACAAGTTATCCTATTGGCTTTTAGATTTATAGCTCCTTTTACGAGAAAATAAGAGGAAAAGACGATTTTTTTTTTGATGATGATTGGAATATTCTAAACATTCTTTATATTTGTTATTGTTTAACAATGGTGTTAAACTTCAATGTAGGGAAGATAGTAAAAAACAAGGTGAGCAATGGCAAAAAAAGCGACATATAATGAAAAGCTGTTATTGAAAAGTGCAGAAGAAGAATTTTTGGAAAAAGGGTATGCAAATGCCAAAACTACTGAAATCGCAAAGCGTGCAGGTGTAACGCATGCGATGTTGCATTATTATTATCGTACGAAAGAGAATTTATTTGAAATGGTCTTGAAGAATAAGCTAGAAGATATGACCGGCGTATTTTCTCTACCATTCAGCAAGGACTTGCCTCTGAGAGATAAATTAAAGAAAGGGATGGAAGACCATTTTGATTTTATTGCGAAAAACCCTCAGTTACCTACTTTTATTTTTAATGAGGTATTGCCAAATGAAGATGCTAAAACGCATTTGATAAAACTGCTAAGACCTCAATTGAAAGACATATTGAGTAAAGTGGATCAGGCGCTTCAGGAAGAGGTGGAAAAAGGTCTTATTCAGTATGTGAAGCCCTTTGATTTACTCTATATGATTATTTCCATGAATGTGTTTGCTTTTTTGGCTCTTCCTGTATTATCTAATGTGTTAGAGCTTAACAAAAAGCAAACCAAAGAGTTTTTAAATCAGCGTAAAGCACTCAATGTGGAAGCGGTTCTTAACCAACTTAGGAAAGAGCCGATAAGTGATAAAAGCAAGTGAGGGTGTTTAACTATTAAACAAGCAACTGTATGAGAGCATATGTTTTAAGTGTTGTATGGAGTTTGGTAACGGTCTCAATAGCCTGGTCGCAATTGAAGATTGAGACTTGTTATGAGAAAGCCGAAGCAAACTACCCATTGATTCAAGCGTATGAATTAATAGAAAAGTCGAAAGAGTATAATCTGTCGAACGCTAGTAAAGGCTATTTGCCACAAGTTATGCTTTCAGCTAAAGCAACTTATCAATCAGATGTTACGAAGGTACCGATTGATATTCCCGGAGTAAAAGGGTTAAGCAGAGACCAATACGGTGCAACAATTGAATTAAACCAAACGGTCTGGGATGGAGGGCATATTCGTTCTAAGAAAGAAGAGCTGCTTACGCAGTCTGAAGTAGAAGGGAAAAACATAGATATGATGCTCTACACAATTCGAGAAAGAGTTAACCAGTTGTTTTTTGGTGTGCTGCTTTATGATGGAATGCTGCAGCAAAATGAAATATACCAAAAAGAGCTACAACGAAACTTGAACTTGGTATCGGCTTATATTCAAAATGGTATAGCCAATCAGTCTGACAAAGATGCTGTGCGGGTTGAACAAGTAAAGGCGGTGCAGCAGCATGCAGAGTTAACACATAACCGACAGGCATATTTAGCGATGTTGTCTGCATTGATGGGTGAGGCAATGAGCGAAAATATTACGCTTGAAATGCCTGTCTGTACTGATGAGGTTTCTACTGTTATAGAACGGCCGGAACTAGCCTATTATGATGCCAGTTTGCGCAATTTAGATGCGCTAAAGAAAGGAGTAAATGCCGATTTGATGCCGCGTTTTGATTTATTTATAACAGGAGGATATGGAAAACCGGGATTGAATATGTTGGAAAACAATTTTTCAGCGTATTATCTGGGTGGTATTCGGATGGTGTGGAATTTTGGAGGCTTATATACTCGAAAAAACAGCTTGAGAAATATAGAAGTTAATAAAAGCCGCATTGATGTAGAGCGAGAAGCATTTTTATTTAACACTCGGTTAGATATGACCAGTAGTGATTATGAGATAAGAAAGATGACGCAACTCATTCAGACCGACGACGAGATAGTTCGTTTACGCACTTCCATAAGAGAATCTGCTGAGACAAAGTTGGCCAATGGTACACTCTCAGTATTAGACTTGATGAAAGAAGTGAATGCTGAACAGATGGCTAGGCAAGAACAGATTTTACATAACATACAGTTGGTCCAAGCCAAATATCAACTGAAATATATTACTAACAATTAAATTAAGCTTTTGTATGAAGACACAGAGATATATAATTGGACTTTTCATGTTGCTTGTAGCCACTTCGTGTCATAATAAAAGTCTGCAGTATGATGCTTCAGGACAGTTTGAGGCTACAGAAGTAATTGTTTCAGCAAAAGGTGCCGGAGAGCTGAAATGGTTGGATATTGAAGAGGGGAGCTTGCTTGAATCCGGCAGTTTGCACGGTTTGATTGATACTACGCAGCTCTATTTGAAGAAGCTCCAGTTGAAGGCTACGATGAGTGGTCTTAACCACCGGAAGACAGATGTCTCTATTCAAATTGCTGCTATTCAGCAACAAATAAATACTCAAAAGAAAGAACTTCGCCGTTTTGAAAGTTTACTTCAGGCCAATGCAGCTAATCAAAAACAGGTGGATGATATAGAGTCGCATATCTATTTATTAGAGAAACAGTTGGCTGCACAGTATGAAACAATCAATAATAGTAACCATAGTTTGAGCGATGAGTATTTGTCTTTACAGCTTCAAGTGGCACAAATTGAAGACCAAATAGACAATTCATTAATCACTTCTCCCATACAAGGAACAGTCTTGGCCAAATATGTAGAGCCCGGAGAGTTTACGACACAAGGTAGACCCTTGTTTAAGATAGCGAATGTCCGGTCTATGTTTTTACGTGCGTATGTTACTTCCGGACAATTGACTCATTTAAAGATAGGACAAACAGTGACTGTATATGCTGACAGGGGAGATTCAGGCAAACAACCTTATGAAGGTCAGGTGACCTGGGTCTCTGACAAGGCTGAATTTACACCCAAAACTATTCAGACGCGTGACGAGCGAGCTAACTTGGTTTATGCCGTTAAGATTGCGGTCGAAAATGATGGATATATCAAAAAAGGAATGTACGGAGAAGTACAGTTTTAAGAAGCGACGAATATGGAAGCTGTACGTGTAGAACATATAACCAAAAGCTATCAGCGTGTGAAGGCACTTGAGTCGGTGAGCTTTTCGACGAATAAAGGAGAAATATTTGGTATTATTGGTCCTGATGGATCGGGTAAAACCAGCTTGTTCCGTATCCTGACTACGTTGATACTGCCGGATAGTGGTGAAGCATGGGTAGATGGGGAGAGCGTACTGGATAAATACCAAAATATTCGAAAAAAGATAGGTTATATGCCCGGGCAATTCTCATTGTATCAAGACTTAACCGTGGAGGAGAATTTGACCTTTTTTGCCACTTTGTTTAATACGTCTATTGCGGAAAATTACGACTTGATTAAAGATATATACCAGCAGATAGAACCCTTTAAAAAGAGAAAAGCAGGTAAGTTGTCAGGAGGAATGAAGCAAAAGCTGGCATTGAGCTGTGCCTTGATTCATAAACCAACTGTTTTGTTTTTAGACGAACCAACTACCGGGGTTGACCCGGTATCCAGAAAAGAATTTTGGGAGATGTTGGCTAAGCTAAGAAAACAAGGACTTTCTATCTTAGTGTCAACTCCGTATATGGACGAAGCCTCACTCTGTGATCGGATTGCGTTTATTCAGCATGGTCGGTTTTTGCAAATGGATACACCGAAGGCAATTATTCGCAATTACGGTGATAAACTCTGGTCTGTACGTTCAGAAAATATGTATAAACTACTGTTAGACTTGCGTGAGCATGAAAAGGTGCTCACTTCTTTCTCTTTTGGTGATAGCGTTCATATTACGGTTGAGCCCCAATTGGAAGAAAAAGATATCTACAGTTATCTGACTGAAAAGGGATATGAGAATGTCTTGATTGAGCCTATTCAACCAACGATTGAAGATTGTTTTATGCAATTAAGTTTATCCTGATGCAAATGAAAGAAACGGTTATTCAAGCCAAGGATTTGACCAAACGATTTGGTGATTTTGTAGCTGTCGATCGGGTCAGCTTCGAAGTGAAAAGAGGTGAGATATTTGGTTTCTTAGGGGCGAATGGTGCCGGAAAAACGACTGCGATGCGCATGCTTTGCGGGTTGAGTAAACCTTCTTCGGGCAGTGCAACTGTTGCAGGCTTTGATGTGATGAGACAGGCAGATAAAATCAAGCAGAACATTGGCTATATGAGCCAGAAGTTTTCGCTTTATGGGGACTTAAAGGTGTGGGAAAACATTCGTTTATATGCCGGCATATACGGTATGAAAGAGAAGGACATTCAGGAGAAGACTGATATCATCTTAAATGAGCTGGATTTTGTGAGCGAAAAGCAAACATTGGTGCAAGACCTTCCTTTAGGGTGGAAACAAAAGCTGGCTTTTTCTGTAGCCATATTTCATGCTCCTAAAATAGTATTCCTGGATGAACCTACCGGAGGGGTTGATCCTATTGCTCGGAGGCAATTTTGGGAGATGATATATAAGGCGGTTGATAGAGGTATCACGGTTTTTGTGACTACACACTATATGGATGAGGCTGAATATTGCGACCGGGTATCTATCATGGTTGATGGGCGAATAGATGCTTTAGATACGCCGCAGAATCTTAAAAAAGTGACCGGGTCAAAAAGCATGGATGAGGTGTTTCAGAAGTTTGCTCGACAAGCAACCCGTAAAACAGATTAATTATGAGGCAGTTTATCGCTTTTGTAAAAAAAGAGTTTGTGCATATTTTCAGAGATTGGCGGACGATGCTAATTCTCTTAGGAATGCCCGTTGTGCAAATGTTGCTTTTTGGCTTTGCGCTGACTACCGAATTGAAAAATGTACGTCTGGCTGTCTATGACGCTTCGAAAGACGTTGTTACCCGCCAGCTCATTGATAAGTTTCATGCGAATAACTATTTTACGGTTGTTGAAGAATTGACTAATCCTGAAGCCATGAATACGGTCTTGCAGAGTGGGGAAGCTGAGGTCGTATTGGTATTTGACAGTGACTTTGAGAATAATCTATTGCATACAGGCGAGGCAAGTATTCAGCTACTCGTAGATGCTACCGATCCGAATCAAGCAACCATGATGATGACGTATGCATCTGAGATTGTGCGTCAATATCAACAGTCTATCAGTGAGCAACTAGCTATACCCTTTGTGATTATTCCTCAGATACGTATGTTGTATAATCCGCTTTTAGAAGGAGCTTATAACTTTGTCCCCGGTGTGATGGGCTTGATTTTAATGCTCATTTGTTCCATGATGACTTCCATCTCTATTGTTCGAGAAAAAGAAAAAGGAAGTATGGAGGTTCTGTTGGCATCACCCGTGAAACCTTTATATATCATCCTGTCTAAAGCTGTTCCCTATTTTGTGCTTTCAGTGGTCAATTTGACGACTATTTTACTGCTTTCCTATTTTGTGATGCACGTGCCTATTGCCGGCAACTTGTTGTTAATCATTCTGCTGTCTTTCGTGTTTATCCTTGTTGCTTTATTATTGGGGTTGCTTATATCAAATGTAGTGCACACACAGGTGGCTGCTATGTTGATTTCAGGAATGGGCATGTTGTTGCCTACAATGCTACTGTCGGGGCTGATTTTTCCTATTGAAAGTATGCCGGCGGTACTCCAATGGATTTCATCTGTCATTCCTGCCCGGTGGTATATTGAGGCCATTAAGAAGTTGATGATTCAAGGGGTGGACGCTATCTATATTTGGAAAGAATCAATCATCTTGTGTGTGATGATGCTTTTGCTGCTAGCGGTTAATTTGAAGAAGTTTAAAGTAAGATTGAGCTAAATAGAATGTCTATGTTAAAGTATCTATTGGAAAAAGAATTTAAGCAGATATTCAGGAATGCTTTTTTACCGAAGTTAATCATCGTGCTTCCAGTTGTAATGTTGCTTGTGACACCTTGGGCAGCCAATATGGAGGTGAAGAACTCTCAACTAACGGTAGTAGATGCTGACAAATCAACCAGCTCAGAACGATTGATTCAAAAAATTGTTTCTTCCGGACACTTCAAACTCTATGCGATATCCGGCTCATACCAAGAGGCATTGTCATTGGTTGAGTCAGGTCATGCTGATGTTATCTTGGAAATACCGCTTGAGTTTGAGAAAAACTTGGTCAATAGCCTGCCTGTTGAGGTGATGATATCTGCGAATGCGGTGAATGGTACCAAAGCGGGAGTCGGTTCTTCCTATTTAGCCTCAATAATTGCCGGGTTCTCTGAGGAGATGCGAACAGAGTGGGGGATTGGGTTGGTTAAAGAGATTGTTCCTGTTATTCAAGTGTTTCCGTATAATAAGTTCAATAAATATTTGAGTTATCAGGCGTTTATGGTTCCGGCCTTGATTGTTTTATTGCTTACGTTGCTGAGTGGTTTTCTTCCGGCTTTTAACATTGTGGGTGAAAAAGAGAATGGAACGATTGAACAGATGAATGTGAGTCCGGTTGGGCGGTTGACATTTATATTTAGCAAGCTTATTCCTTATTGGATTATTGGTTTTATAGTCTTGACCATTGGGATGATTATTGCTGCATTGGTCTATGGCTTATTTCCCGCAGGAAATATTTTGCTGATTTACTTCTATGCAGCCATCTATATACTGGTTGTTTCGGGCATGGGGCTTATTATCTCTAACTATTCAGAAACTATGCAGCAAGCCATGTTTTTGATGTTCTTTTTTGTGTTAATATTGGTGCTTTTAAGCGGTCTTTTTACACCTATACGGAGTATGCCACCTTGGGCACAGGTGATAACAGCATTCAATCCGCTAACTTATTTTATGCAAGTAATGCGTGGCATTTATTTGAAAGGTAGTGGGCTGGTAGATTTACTGCCTCAATTATTTATTCTCATCGGTTTTGCGTTTGTGTTGAATCTATGGGCGGTGTTTAGCTATGCAAAAAGAAAGTAAATACGGTTTTTTTACTCAATTTAAAGCTTTTTAAAACCTCTTTAGCCACTTCTATGCAGCTTATTCTTGCCTAGTCGCATCTAAATAAGCAGACAGACTAATTTAGTTGTGAATAAATAAACGTAATAAAAACTATGAGAAATTTTCTGAGTATTAAAAAACCGCTTGTATTATTAATTGCTTCCTTGTTGATTTTAGGAGTCACATCCTGTTTTAATGATGATTATAATGATGGACTCTATAATCGTATTTACCCCAATGCTTTAGTGACCGTAAAACCTACGGCTGATGATGCTTTCTTCTTGCAGCTGGATGATAGCACAACACTGCTGCCGGTCAATATTAAATCTTCACCCTTTGGTAGCAAAGAAGTAAGGGCATTGGTCAATCTGTATGCAGTAGATAAACCTAGTGGTGAGTATGATCAAGCTGTGTTTGTGAATTGGATAGACAGTATTTTAACCAAGCCGATAGCTGAAGATTTAGGTGTTAAAAATGACTCGGTATATGGGACAGACCGGATTGATATTATACGTGATTGGGTGAATATTGTTGAAGATGGTTATTTAACGCTTCGCTTTAGGATTCCTCGGGGATATGGAAATACCGTCCATTTTATCAATCTGTTGCAAAGTACTGACCCGGAAACCCCGTACGAACTAGAGTTTCGTCACAATGCGTACGGCGATTTAGAAGGTGAGTGGGGTTTTGGCCTGGTAGCCTTTAATTTAGATAGCCTGCCGGACACAAAAGGGGAAACAGTCAAGCTGAAATTGAAATGGAAATCGTACAATGGTGGTGATAAAACGTTGGTGTTTGACTATTGTACAGGCAAAACAATACCGGGCGAACCCGAGCTTGCAGCTATTAGAAATCAATTGAATTTGAAATAAAAACACATCAGACTCCTTGTTGAATCAATCAAACCAACAAGGAGTCTTTTTTTTTTGCTATAAGCTTTTGTCGTTTACGTCTTCTTCTAAGCGTTACTTAATACCTAATACTACATGCATCTTTTCTTCTGCCTTCATATAAATATTCCCGGAGCTTTTATCGCTAAAGTGTAAAACACTACCTTTAGGTGTGCTTAATGAAAATCGCCCTTTCTTATTAGCAATGAATGAATCATTTCCAACAATAGAGATTTTAGCTTCAGATGCAGGCTTTCCGCTTGCATTAACGATTATTCCTTTCACATGAACAATAGGTGCATTCATTCCTTCTACAGTTCTAATAAAGATTTTTTGTTTCTGAAAGTCAACGTTGTGTAGCTTCATGATTGTGACGCTTTTAATATTAAGTTTGTCTCTCTCAAAATCTGTAGTGCTTACTTTTTCTCCATCTACATAGATTTCACTATCTTCCAAATCTGAGTTATTTGTAATTCCGGGAAGTGCTGTGTTTTCATTTGACTTCTTTTTTGTGGTAATTTCTAAAACCTTTTCTTTACTATCTACTTTTCCTTTAGTGACTTTAAATTGTTGAATTTCTCCTGTAGTTAAGCGATTTAGTTCTTCTTTAGTTATTTCTTTACCATCTAAAAGTATAGTGTATTCATCAAATCCTTTCTCTTCAAGTTCTTCTTTCGAATTACTGCCTTTGTTCTTGCTTTCATTTCCTTTGCCGTCTTTTAGCGTTACGAGAATAACTCCGTTTTTCCCTTTTTCTCCATAAACATCGGTTGCTGCTTTATCTTTGAGAATACTGAATGATTCGATGTTGTCAATATCAATAGCATTAAGAATATTTACGGAAACTTCATCCCCATCAATGATAATTAAGGGAGAGTCTTCGGATGAAAAACCAGAAATTTCATAGTTGGAAGTTTTCGATGGGTAGTAGTTATGGTGTGTTGCTATAACCGCTGGATGTGTTTTGCTTAATTTAAATGACTCCTTTTTCAATGTGTCTTGAGTGGTTGTAGCTGGCAAGACTGCCTCTTCAATGGGTGAGTTCAGTGCTGTAACCAATTCTGTAGTAGATGATGCTTCTTTGACTTTGTTTTGAGGTACTTCGGCTACTTCTACTTCAACCATTTCTTCCGTTTTTTGAGGGGTGGTTGGTAGGATAACTTCAGTTAAATCACTAACTTTGGTTTCTGAAAGATTCTTCAGTTCGGCTGAAACTTCGGGACGGGCAAATGTTATGACTGAAATAGCAATAACAGGAAGTATGCCTGCATACTTCAGATAAGCCCACTTACTTGATTTTTGTTTAGACATCATAGTGATACGTTTTTTAAGTTTACTGTGATTAAAGCTGTTGGCCATTGAGTAGAGTCTTTTGCCGACAGCTTTTTTTATTAATAATAATTGATATTCTTTGGCGTTCACCCCTTCTTTAATAACGGTTTCATCTGCTTCATATTCATGTATGTTCTGCATTTCTTGCTTAATAAGCCAGGCAGCCGGATTGAACCATTGGAAAAAGATAAATACATCGGCGATTAATAAGTCCAGCGAATGGCGATGTTGGATATGTGCCTTTTCATGAATCAGAATCTCTCGTCCACTCTCTTCTAAGTCTTTAGTTGAAATAACAATGTATCTGAACCAACTGAAAGGAGGTACTTCACGGTCATGAATAATGAGGCGCGTATGTTTGTCTAGTCGTTCAACCTTCCCTCGTTTGAGTAGTAAAAACATCCTGATAAATGAATAGATATGCCGACCGGTAAAAAACAACATTCCCAATAGGTAAATGAGCAGCGCCCAATGTAAGGGAGTGAAAGCATTGGTAGGTTGTTCGACGAATTCTCCTGATAGGAACTCTGAACTTCCGTAAAGCAGAATCAATTCTTCTATGCTGCTAATTGTATGGTGAACCTCTGTCGGTTTTTCAACTGTGAGCTGAATGAGTGGAACGATTAAAGAAACGGCTAGAATGCCTAGCAGAGCAAACCTATTCAGCCTGTGAAACGTTTCTTTACTAATCGACAGGCGATAGAGTAAATACAATAGAATCAGGCAAAAGGCTGATTTTAGCATATATACTAGAAAGGCACCCATGTTTATTCAGTTTGATGTTCGTTTTCTACTTCTTGAATCAATTGTTTCAGTTCGTCTAAAGAAATATCTTCTTCTTTAACGAGAGAAGAAACAGCACTAAGGTAGGAGTTGTTAAAGTATTTACTGATGACTCCTTTCAGTGTTCGCTTGCGATATTCATCTTCACTGATGTTGGCGTAATACTGGTGGGTGTTTCCAAATGTGTGATGAGCGATGAAGCCTTTTTCTTCCAATCCACGTACGATGGTGGAGAGTGTATTGAAGTGTGGCTTAGGTTCGTCGTAAAAAGCGAGTAGTTCTCGGACAAAGAGTGCTCCTTTCTCCCAAAAGAAATACATGATTTCTTCTTCTTTTGCTGTTAGCCCTTTCATGGTTGAGTTATTTATAATTACCTATTACAACAAAGGTAACTATATTTTCTAGTTGTGCAACTATTTCTTGTAGTTTCTTTGTTTTAACTAGTATGTAGGCTGTACTTAATGGTGAAACAAGTCTAGAAAATGATAGCCATCTTCTTTATATTGAAGAGTCTATGGACCCTATCAATAAAACAGACTAGGATGACGTATGAAGGGAATGAGCAACTCTATCTATACCAATGAGTAAATAATTAGATTTTATTTTACTGAGATAGTCGTTTCTGCAGACTTTAGCCAAGGGGAGGTGAAGTTTATATGGACTTCACCTGCTTGTCCTTCTGCTTGTAGATAGGCGAGAATGCGTCCATGAAACACCCGGTGTTTTGCATCTGTATAGTCGCTCATGTCACTGTTGTTGCTTGCTTCAAGTCCTAAAAGTCTGGCAGGACCTACTATTTGACAACTTACTTCATTGTCCGATAACATGACTGGAACTCCCTCTTTATCTACCACTTGAATAAGTACTTGCGCAACTCCATAGGGCGAAATATGAGTGTCAGAAGCAATCACTTGCAGTGCGTAAGGTTCTTTGGATGATTGGATAGCGTAGCGAGCTTGCTCTTTTCCTTCAGAATCAAAGCCTATTACTTCAAGTTTTCCTGCTTTAAAGGGAATATCCCAATGAATAATCCCAGTGTCATTCGGGTAATCCTTGCGTTCACCTATACTTTTTCCATCAAGTAATAATTCAGCTTTAGCGGTGTTGGTATAGCAAACTACACGTATCAACTGTCCCTCTGTATAGTTCCAAATAGACCAAGCGTCCATAGAAGGAACCTGTTCTTGATAGTTCCCGGCTTTCTCTGCTTCCAGTTGTGACCAAACATCTTTCATCTGACTTTTGCTTCCAGTTGAAGGGGCAGGGTATGTACCGAGGTAGGCCATCGGCTTTTCTGACCATAGAGACTGTCTGAAGTATCCTCTTGGTTTGATAAATCCGCCAAAATCAAGTAATCCGGAGTAAAATCCACGCGAAGGCCAGCGTCCGGATTCTCCCAGATAATCTATTCCTGTCCATAAAAACTGTCCAAAGATGAAATCTCTTTCAGTTACGTCTTTCCATGCTTTCAAATCGTGGCGGTTCTCACTACCGTATATAACTCTTTCAGGATATTTTTGATGGTCGCTGTCATACATACTTTCTGTGTAATTGTAGCCTGCTATGTCTAAAGCATGGGGGTAGGCCGTTTGGTTTGACATGGCTACACCGGCCAGTCCGGCTGTGACGGGGCGTGAACGGTCGTATTTTCGGACAGTAGCTGCTAATTGTTGAGCGATATCACCTAATCTCATAGCATCGGGTGCATCTTTTTTAAAGCCTCCAAAGATGGGTTGGGTGAATCCTGTATCTCCACCTCCTTCTAATACAGGGTGCGAATAAGGGTCGTTAGGATAATCCACTTCATTGCCAATGCTCCAGGCGAAAATGGAAAGGTGGTTTCTGTCTCGACACACTAAGTCTGCTAAATCTCTTTCACCCCATTCTTCGAAAAAATCAAATGCTCCCTGGAAACCGGGTGTTCCGACATTCCAGCCTTGTAGCCATTTGCGCTTAGGAAATTCCCATTCGTCAAAAGCTTCATTCATAACGAGCAAGCCCAGTTCATCACATAGGTCATATAAATCAGGGGCTTGTGGGTTGTGGCTGGTTCGAATGGCATTTACACCCACTTCTTTTAACGTGAGGAGTCTTCTTTTCCACACTTCTCGCGGAACGGCTGCACCTAATACGCCGGCATCGTGATGTAGGCATACTCCTTTTACTTTCATCCATTCTCCATTAAGTGCGAAGCCTTTATTGGGGTCGAAGGTGAAGTTGCGGAAACCGGTGCGAATGCTTGTGCTGTCAATCAGCTCTTCTGCCTTATAGATGGAAGTTCTTAGCGTATAAAGGTTAGGCGTCGTCAAACTCCATAAAACCGGTTTTCTTACTTTGATGGTATTCTGTATTGTTTCTTTTTTTTCGGCTGTAAGAGTAACCTTTTGGGAGGTTTTAGCTATTTGCTCTCCATTGGGGCTTAGCAGTTCGTTCACGACTGTTAGTTTCGTGTTTTCCGGGGTGTTGTTATCAAGAGTCAACTCAATTTGTAATTGATGTCCTGATTTTGTTTTTTCAGGATAGGCGTATAAACCCCATTGTGCAATATGTATTGGGTCAGCAGATATCAGCCATGCATTACGATATATGCCTGAACCTGTGTACCATCTGGAATCGGCTGATTGGCTGTGATCTACACGAACAGCAATCACATTGTCTGACTCAAAATCAATATAAGGTGTAGCATCATATAGAAAAGAAATATAACCATTGGGACGCTTCCCTAATAAGTGTCCATTTAGGTATACTTCGCTGCGATTGTATATGCCTTCAAAATAGAGGTAAATCTTTTTTCCTTTCTCAGTGGGTGAAACGGTTAAGTTTTTTCGATACCAGGCAACTCCTCCCGGCAAATAGCCCGTACAACTGGCAAGGTATGCATTGAGTTGACCTTTTACACTCCAATCATGGGGTAGGTCTATCTTCTGCCAGTTATGGTCATTAAACGTAGTTTCTTTGGCAGCTTGGTTGTCGCTTAGTTGGAATTTCCAGTCTTGATTGATTAGTTGCGGTTTCCCAAACTGTACTTGTGCTTTTATAGGCATAATCAGCAGGGTGCATAAAAAAAGAATATAAGCAGGTGTTTTCATGGTTTTTACTTGATAGTGAGTTTCAAAGGTAGAGAAAAAGACTTTAAAAACAAGCGTGTTTAAATCTATCTTTTAGAAACTAAACAAGGAGTAATCAGGAATAATGGATGATTTTTCTTTTACTTAACAGCATAAAGAAATTATTTATGGAAACTATCTGTTAAATAGCATCTGTTTTTGTAATTTTACACCTTCATAATTAATAAAGTAACTCGCAAAATATGAAACGTGTTATAATAAGTCTGATTTTATTAAGTTGTATACAGATGATAGAAGCAAAGAACAATCCCTTTTTCTCAACGTATAAAACCCCTTTTGAAACCCCTTCGTTTGATAAAATAAAAAATGAGCATTATGAACCTGCTTTTGATGAGGGCATTAAGCGTCTTCAGAAAGAAATAAACACAATTGCAGATAATAAGACAGCCCCTACGTTTGAAAATACTATCGTAGCTTTGGAACGTTCCGGGAAGATGCTTAATAATGTATCGTCAGTTTTCTTTAACTTGCTGAATGCTGAGTCTGATGATGAGATGATGGAGATTTCGCTGAGAGTAAGTCCGAAGTTGACAGAAAGTTCTAATAATATTTATTTGAATGAAAGCTTATTTAAACGTGTGAAAACCGTTTATGAACAACGTAAAAGCTTACACCTGAATCAGGAAGACTCTGTGCTGTTGGAAGAGACATTCAAGTCTTTTGCAGACAAAGGAGCAAACTTGAGTGAGTCTGATAAACAGAAATTCAGACAGCTAAGTGCTGATTTGAGTATGTTGAACTTAACGTTTGACCAAAATGCACTAAAAGATAAGAACCGCTATGAATTAGTATTGACCAATCCGGATGACTTGTCCGGTTTGCCCCAATCTGTTCAAGATGCTGCGGCTGCTAAGGCTAAAGAAAAAGGCAAAGAAGGCTGGCTTTTTGATTTGTCTGCTCCTTCATACATCCCTTTTATGCGCTATGCCGATAAAAGAGAACTTCGTGAGCAATTGTATAAAGCCTATATGAAAGTAGGAAATGCGGGCGATGAATACGACAATAAGGAAGTTGTCAGACAGATTGCAAACAAACGTTTAGAGTTGGCAAAGTTGCTGGGTTATAGTGATTATGCTGCCTATGAACTGAAAGATAAGATGGCTCGCAACGAAGAAAGTGTTTATCAGTTATTGAATGAGCTGCTTGTAGCATATAAGCCCCTTGCCATGAATGAATACGAAGCCGTTTCCGGGTTTTCGCTTGGTAAAGAGAATAAGAACTTTCAGTTAATGCCTTGGGATTGGAATTACTATTCAGAGCAGATAAAAAAGCTACGCTTTGATATCAACGATGAAATGACCCGCCCATATTTTGAACTAGAGCATGTGACGGAATGTGTATTTGGATTGGCTACACAATTATATGGTATCACCTTTAAACAATCGAATAAGATTCCGGTGTATCACTCGGAAGTCAAAACATACGAAGTGTATGACGAAGATGGTCGTTTCTTATCGGTGCTTTATACTGACTTTTTTCCACGTGAAGGGAAGCAGTCAGGCGCATGGATGAATGATATACGAGGTCAATACATCGATGAGAAAAACAAAGAAGTACGCCCATTAATCACCATTGTTATGAATTTTACCCGACCGGTAGGTGATAAACCGGCATTGTTGAGTTTTGACGAGGTGGAAACGTTGCTCCATGAATTTGGTCATGCGCTTCATGGTATATTTGCTGACGGTAAGTATGCCAGCCTTTCCGGAACCAATGTCGTTCGTGATTTTGTTGAGCTGCCTTCACAGATTATGGAAAATTGGTTGACTGAGAAGTCATATCTAGACCAAATAGCTGTTCATTATGAAACCGGAGAGAAAATGCCCGAAGAAATGATACGGAACATCATCGATGCCGCAAACTTTAATGTGGGCTACGCTTGTCTTCGCCAGCTTAGTTTCGGTATGTTAGATATGGCTTGGCATACTATTCGCGAGCCATTTGAAGGAGATGTGGCTGATTTTGAGCGTGAAGCTTGGGAAAAGACAACGATATTGCCCGATGTGCCGGGCGCATTGATGAGTACAGCATTCGGTCATATCTTTGCCGGTGGATATGCAGCCGGGTATTATGGCTATAAATGGGCTGAAGTGTTAGATGCTGATGCATTTGCCGCCTTTAAAGAACACGGTATTTTTGATAAAGAAACAGCTCGTTCATTCCGTACTAACATCCTTTCTAAAGGTGGTACAGATAATCCGTCTGTGCTTTATCAGCGTTTTAGAGGTAAAGCACCTTCTATTGATGCTTTGCTTGAACGTAACGGAGTGAAATAAAGATACTTTTGCTATAAAATGCTATCTTTGCACGAAGAAATGTTACCGGAAGTGTTGTAGTATGAATGTGTAAGAAAAGATGAATCAGACAAAACAACTTGAAATAGATAAGCGATATTTAAAAATGGCACGTATATGGGCTGAAAATTCCTATTGTGAACGTCGCCAGGTAGGTGCTTTAATAGTGAAAGATCAGATGATTATTTCTGACGGATTCAATGGTACTCCTTCCGGCTTTGAAAATATATGTGAAGATGAGAATGGGGTGACTAAGCCTTATGTCCTTCATGCGGAGGCAAACGCTATTACCAAGGTTGCTGCCTCTTCTAATAGTAGCAAGGGCGCTACTATATATATAACAGCTTCTCCTTGTATTGAATGTGCTAAACTGATTATTCAATCAGGCATCCTTCGGGTTGTATATGGAGAGAAGTATCACTCAAGTGAAGGCTGCCGGTTATTGGAGCGTGCAGGCATTCAGTTAGATTATATTGAATTGGATTGAATATCTTTTTGGAAAATGGATAAAAATAAAAAACTTTTAGTTTGGTTGCCACTTATCATAGCTATAAGTATTTCAGTAGGTATTTTAGTAGGTAATTACTTTCTCCGAGTGGATGCAAGTCGCGTACGCTATGGTGGGGGTAATAAATTAGATGCTGTATTAAGTATTATCAACAGACAATATGTGGATACAGTCGATGTAAATATGCTGATAGAGCATTCAGTTACGAACTTAATGGCTGAACTTGATCCACACTCGGTTTATATTGCCAAAGAAGATGTAGAAACGGCTAACCAGGATTTAGAAGGCTCTTTTAGTGGAATAGGTGTTCAGTTTAATATGCAAACGGATACCATCATTATTGTGAGTATTATATCAGGTGGACCTGCTGAAAAAGCCGGACTGATGCCATTTGACCGGATTATCACTATCAATGATTCTGTATTTGCCGGTAAAAAGATTCACCAAAATGAAGTAATGAAGACCTTGCGCGGAGCCAAAGAGAGTACGGTTAAGCTAGGTATTGAACGCGGTAGGTCAGATGAATTAATGACTTTTGAAGTGACTCGAGGAGATGTTCCGAACTATTCAATAGGTGTTCACTATAAAATCACAGACAAGATTGGATATATCAAAGTGGATAAATTTTCTCGGACAACCTTTAATGAGTTTATTACGGCTATTGCCTCGTTAAAGCAAGACAATATTGAAAGTTTTGTTATTGACTTGCGTGGCAACTCCGGGGGTATTATGGAGTCGGCTGTTCATATGATTAATGAGTTTTTACCGGAAGGGCAAATGATTGTCTACAGTGAAGGTAAGGCATTTCCTAGATATGAAGTCCATGCTAATGGAACCGGGACTTGCCAGACTGCTCCGATGGTCGTATTGGTGGATGAGTTCTCCGGCTCTGCCAGTGAAATCTTTGCAGGTGCTATTCAGGATAATGACCGGGGTATGATTGTTGGTCGCCGCACATTTGGAAAAGGCTTGATTCAATCTCCTTTCTCACTTTATGATGGTTCGGAATTGAGACTGACCATTGCCCGCTATTACACTCCTTCGGGTCGTAGCATCCAGAAGAAGTATGAAATGGGCAAGAACGATGATTATGCAAGAGATATTTATGATCGTTATATGCATGGTGAGTTCTACTCGGTAGATAGCTTAAAGATAGCTGACAGTTTAGAATATAAAACATCGATAGGTCGTACGGTATATGGAGGTGGAGGCATAACGCCTGATATCTTTATTCCTAGGGATACTTCCGGTGTAACTTCTTACTATACAAGTATTGTCAATTCTAACGTATTGTATCAGTATGCTTTACACTACTCTGATATATATCATGAGCAATTGTCTGAATTTAAAACATACGAAGAGCTTTACGAGCATCTGAAGCAGCAACCCATTTTATATCTGTTTACAGACTATGCAGCCGGTAAAGGTATTCGGAAACGTCCATTCTTAATTAATATTTCCGGAAAACTTATTGAGTCGCAATTGCATGCTTATATTGTTCGAAATTTCTTCGACAATGAAGGCTTCTATCCCATCTTCTTGAAAGACGATAAGACAATTAGGAAAGCGGTTGATTTACTTGAGAATGATACATGGAAACCTTCCTACGGAGGAGAGTTAGTATCAAAAGATTTCAGTGCCGGACGTTTTGGGCAAGCATTTTATGTAGATCCTTTGTACGCTGTTTGACAGGCGGAAGGCCTAAAAAGGTTCGGTCTGGTTATTAGTGAAAACGAATTTCACGGATGGCTTCGCCTTGGCAATGGTTGTTGAGGCTTCTAACTAGTTTTTCACGACACATCATTAACTCGTTTCTTAAAACAGATGAATTGAGCGATACATGTAATACTTTGTTTCGTACAAAAACGGAACGCGTGTATTGCTTGACAGTAGGTCCCAGCACTTCATCCCAAGCATTAACTGCCCGATTTTCAAGAATCTTATCTTGAATCTCCGGTCTTTCCTCCATGAAGTCCTTCAGAATGTCTTTGATGTTTTGGGCGTTTTGTTTTCTCATGCTTCAGCCGCTTTTTCTAAAGGGGTAGAGCCTCCCTGTTCTATTTTATAGAGGGTGTAATCGCTAGGCATAGCCAGCAATATTTGGTCTAGATATTTGCGGTTGGTGTCAGTGATAAATATTTGTCCGAAACTGTCATTACCCACTAGTTTAATGATTTCCTCAACCCGGTCAGCATCCAGTTTGTCAAAGATGTCATCTAGCAACAAAATGGGTTTGGTAGGGGCATGTGTAGACATAAATGCCAACTGAGCCAGCTTTAAAGCAATTAAGTAAGTTTTGCTTTGTCCTTGTGAACCTACACGCCTAATAAGTTTGCTGCCTAATGTCATTTCTATATCATCTTTGTGCACACCTTTTGAGGTATAGCCCAGCACACTGTCGTACTCGCGGCTTTGCTTGAGTGTCTGTTCCGGACTTTCCATATCTGTTAGTTGCGAGATATAACGCAGTTCAACCTGTTCGTTCGATCGGCTGATAGTTTGGTAGTATTCGTTAAAATAGGGGGTGAGTTGTTCGATGAGCTGTTGGCGCTTTTCAAAAATCGTATTTCCATACATAGCAAGTTGCATTTCCAACACATCGAATAGGGAATGGTTGCGACTCTGCTCTTTTAGCAACGCATTGCGTTGAACCAGCGTTTTATTATACTGAATCAACGTATGCAGATAGGGCTTGTCGTATTGTGAGATAATCATATCAATAAAGCGTCGGCGTTCGTCACTTCCTCCATAAATAAGGTCAGAGTCTGCCGGCGAAATCATCACAAGTGGTAACAGACCAATATGTTCAGACAGCTTATCGTATTCTTTTTTATTTCGCTTGAATTGTTTCCGCTTCCCCATACGAATGGCGCAGAAGATGTTTTCATCTCTTCCGTCGTAGTCATAGTTGGCCTGTACGACACACATCTCTTCTCCTTCTTTGATAATTTGACTTTCCAGTGTGTGTATATGGCTCTTACAGAACGACAAGTAATAAATAGCATCCAGCAAGTTGGTCTTTCCCATGCCATTATTGCCAAAAAAGCAGTTAATCTTATCGGAGAAAGTCAGTTCCGCCTGTTGGATGTTTTTATAGTTAAGTACAGAGAGTTTTTTAAGTATCATTGAGCACCTGTTTATCTACACAAACATACGGATTTTTATGCAAATTCATGCGAGATAGAAACACGTCATTGGGTTATAATTTCTTTAACCACTCGTATTCATCAAACTTGTTTTCTCAGAAATAGTCAGAGAAATAGGTTTGGTCGTTAGGAATGATGTTTCTTAAAGTGCGTAATGTTTTACGGTCGGTTTTGAGTCGCTCAATTTTGCTTAGGTAAGAAGGCGACTTATAACTCATCAGCATTGCTGTAAGCGTCTGGATGTCTGTTTCTACCGGATTGCCCATTGCTTCCCTGTTAATGATGACGTTCCCTTCAACAGAGCAGTCCACGCCAAATATTCCGTTGTTCCATTCGGCTAGTGGGTCGCTAAGAATAAAGTGGAACGGTTGTGCTGTTCCTGCAAACGGGAAGGAGGATAAGAAGCCTTCTACATCTACTATACGTGCCATATAATAGGGCTCAATGGTTTCTTCAATGCGACTGTCTTCAAGCAAAAAAGCCATGGGCTCATTGATGTAGCTATTCCCTTTGACGGTGTCTATCATAGAGAAGTGTGCAGAAATAAAATTCCACAGTCCTTCGCGAGCCTCCTGATTCAGGTATATAATGTCTTTGATATGAAAAGTATCGTCTGCAATCCAATAGAGTATATATCCAAGTGGCTCATTTTCTTTGTTGTAGTACACGGCTGCCGTTCGTTCGTCTTCATTTTCCCAACGCCAGTATTCATCCCATTCCAGCTCTCTGCGGATCATGGCTCCATGATTGATTAATGAAAATTTATTGTAAACGGCGATGACATCTTCTTCTCTGACATCCAACCGCTCTACATATCCCGAAACATCCACATGTTTAGGTAGCTGAAAATCTTTAATTGTAAAGGTCAAATGGTCAGAGATAAGCTCCCAGCCTTTTCGTCTGTAGAATGGGATAGAATAGGGGTATAGGTATGAAATGTATTGTTTTTTTGCCCGCATCTTCTCCAAACTCAATTTAATCAGGTCATACATCAGCCCCAGATTGGCATATTCCGGATAGGTGCCGGCTCCGGTAAGGCCACCCATTTCATATAGTTGTCCATGAATGTTTACACGGCAAGGATAGATACAAAGTTGAGATACGATTTCGTCCGCATTATTAAACCACCCGAAAACATCTGCTTCTTGCAGAATAGGTCTTTTGGCGCGAATAATTTCTTCTGATTCATATCCGCTTTCAAATAAGTCTTTGTTGGTTACTTGAAAGACATATCTGAGTAGTTCGTTGTACTGATTTATATGTTTAACATCTATTGGGCGGATGTTTAGGTTTTCTCTTGGATTATTGTTTTGCATACCTGTTTGAAAAAAATGTACACAAAGTTACACATTAGAATGAATAAGACAATGTAAGAGCTAACTACTTTTAAAACAAAGAGCTATTGTCTTTAACTATTCGTGTACAAAGTAGAGCAATGAGCTACTACCTATTATTCATTTGTCCCTATTAAATAAAAAAAACGAGTAGGGGGTTAAGAGAAAATTAATAGGGGGTATTAATCTTTTAACCCTTGTTGAAAGAGCTTTTGACGAGTGTTGAAAGAGCTTTTGACGTTCGTCAAAAGAGCTTCTCACGACCGTCAAAAGATTAGTTGTCCTTGCACGTTTAGTTAAATGCCTGGTTATAAATTGAATACTCTTCCTGTTTATCTGCTGTGTAGGTGCTTGATGTATCCTTCATGTTTAGTCGATTTTTACTTTTTTCTTAAACGAAATGCTGAAATATGCCAATTGGGTTAGGAAATGTATGAAAAAGTGTAAGTTATGAAAAGAGATTCTCGGCTTTTTTATGCATCTTTGAATGTGCTTTAAAATGCTAACCTTAATGTAATGAAATTATGAGAAATTTTTTGTTTGTATTTGTTATCAGTGCTTTATGTGTTTTTTGTGCCTGCCAACAGAATGGGAACCAATCGAAAGAAACGGTATCTAAGGATATAAAAATGCTACCATCAAAAGGCGAAATGACCATTTTGGCATGGTACAGTTTGCCTAATGAAGAAATGACTTTGGAGCGATTTCAGGAACTTAGAGATTGTGGATTTACGCACAGTTTTTCTCACCATTATACGGATAATGACATGATGGAAAATGCGTTGGATGTGGCCGATAAAGCGGATGTTAAACTGATTATTCGTACCCCTGAATTATCTTCAGAGCCGGAAGAGACCGTCAAACGCTTTATGAACCACCCGGCAACAGCCGGATATTTTTTAATGGACGAGCCCATTAGTGATCAATTTCCTATGTTGGCTGAGTGGGCTAGAAAGATTGAGTCGGTAGATAAAGAGCATTATTGTTATCTCAACCTGTTCCCCTGCTACGTGAATCCGGCTGATCTTCATGTAGAAAGCTATTGGGATTATGTGGATCGCTTTGATAAAGAAGTTAATTTGCCCATTTTATCTTTTGATAATTACCCTGTTGTTCAGAACGAAGATGGGAGTGTCGTTGTGCGTGAATATTTTTATTCTAACCTGGAAGTGTTTTTGAAGAAAAGTCAAGAAGTGAATAAGCCTTTTTGGGCTTTCTCGTTAGCTGTAGCCCATACTCCTTATCCTATTCCGGTGATGTCTCATTTACGTTTTCAGATGTTTACGAATTTAGCCTATGGTGCGCAAGGTTTACAGTATTTTACGTATTGGACACCGGCTACGGATACTTGGAACTTTCATCATGCCCCGATTACCAGAGATGGAAAGCGAACCGAAGTGTATGATTATGTCAAGGCGCTGAACAAGGAAATTCAAGGGTTGAGTCCGGTTTTTCTGGGGGCAAAGGTGCTTTCAGTACGACATACCGGCGATCATATTCCACCTGAAACGCAAAAACTGGAAACTTTGCCTTCTCCGGTGAAAAGCTTTTCATGTGAGGGCTCAGATGGGGCTATTGTGTCTCATTTGCAAAATGGCGGAAGAGAGTTTTTGGTAATTGTCAATCGCGATATTCATCAAAAAATGAGGTTAAATATTGAGCTGGATGAAAAGGTTGAACGAGTTATGAAAGACGGTACCTTACTACCGGCTTCGGCCTATAGCTCAACAATAGGTGTTGACCCGGGAGATATAATCGTTTATAGTTGGAAATAAGGAGTGATATATTGATTGTTTCGTCAGACTTCATTTTTTTAACAGATAGAATGCTTCAATTTTGAGGTAAATAGAACGTGTTCTGTGAAATAATGCCTGAAAAAGATGAATTATATCATTTAAAAAGCTAATTTTGCGCTCTGAAAGCTAAATGCTTTAAAGTAGAATATTAAAAAACATAGATAAGTTATTATGGCAAAAAAAGGAAAGAATACCGGTAAGGAGATAGAAGTTGATGTAATGCTCTCACGGTCAGAGGAGTTTATTGATAAGAATAAAAAGACTCTAATGGTTGCGACTGTCGCAATAATTGTTCTGGTTGGAGGTTTCCTGGCTTATCATTACGGGTATCAAATTCCCCAAGAGAAAAAAGCAGTAGCTGCTATATATAAAGGTGAACATTTTTTCACAAAAGACTCATTCAATTTAGCTTTAAACGGAAATGGTGCTGATTATATCGGATTTGAAGAAATATCCAAGAAATATAGAGGTACATCAACCGGAAATATAGCGAAAGCTTATGCGGGTGTTTGTTTATATCGTACTGGTAATTATGCTGAAGCTGAAAAGTTTTTAAAGTCATTCAAAGCTACAGAAAAGAATGTCAGTCCTACTGTTTTGGGATTGGTGGGCGATTGTTATGTACAATTAGATAAGCCACAAGAAGGAGTTAGCTACTTTGAAAAAGCTGCAAATCTAGCTAACAACGATTTGATTAGTCCGGTTTATCTAAAAAAAGCAGCCACAGTTTATGAAAGCTTAAATCAATATGATGCAGCCATTAAAGCTTATACTACTATCAAGGAAAAGTATAGCGCATCTGTTGAAGCATCAGATATAGACAAATTTATTACACGTGCGCAGTTACTTTCTAAAAACTAACTATTATTTTCCTGTGGGCAATATGCTTACATGCTTATAGAATAACATCATAAGGGGTGCCTGCAAAGTTAGGCATCCTTTTTTTTACTATAAATAAATTAGATTATGGCAACAGCTTATCAAAACTTATCTTCTTATGACTTTAACAGTGTTCCGGATGCGTCAGCAATGAAAATTGGCATAGTCGTTTCTGAGTGGAATACACCCATTACAGAGAAACTATTGCAAGGTGCTGTCGATACGTTGGAAAAACACGGTGTGAAAGAAGCTAACATTACTATAAGTCGTGTTCCCGGTAGTTTTGAATTGACTTTTGGGGCTAAAATGGTAGCCAAAACCGGACAAGTAGATGCAGTGATTATTTTAGGATGTGTCGTGAGAGGTGATACTCCTCATTTTGACTACGTGTGTTCGGGGGTAACGCAAGGAATAACCTGCTTGAATGTAGAATATGATATCCCTTTCATTTTCGGATTGTTAACTACTGATACGATGCAGCAGGCAGCTGATAGAGCAGGAGGTGTTCATGGAAATAAAGGAGATGAGGCAGCTATAACTGCGATAAAAATGGTGTCATTAGCTTGCGGTTTACAAAACTAATTGTATCTTTGCACTGCAATTTAAGGGGCAGTTACCAGAGTGGCCAAATGGGGCTGACTGTAACTCAGCTGGCTTACGCCTACGGTGGTTCGAATCCATCACTGCCCACAAATATTGCGGAAGTAGCTCAGTTGATAGAGCATTAGCCTTCCAAGCTGAGGGTCGCGGGTTTGAGTCCCGTCTTCCGCTCTAAAGAAAGCCGATTACAAGATTTGTAGTCGGCTTTTCTTTTTTGTGTACAGTATCATCTGTTGAGTGTTCTTTTGGGAATGTTAAGACCCATAGATGGCATAAGGCTAAAGAATTACAAAAGAGTATAACAATACCCCATCCAACGATGTAGACAAACTCTCCGAGCTGTTAGATAGCAGCAAAAGACGAATTTAGTGTATTACTTTATTTAAGAGCTTTTCTTTTTTCTATAAACTGTTTCAGAAAATCGACTGTTCCGTCTATTCCCAGTACAGAAACATTGATAGATAAATCATACGAAGAGGCCGCCCCCCAGGTCTTATTGGTGAAAAAGTTGTAGTAGTTGGCTCTTGATTTATCTGTTTTGCTAATCAACTCTTTGGCTTTCTCGATAGAGATTTGTTGACGGGTCGTGAGTTCTTTGATGCGCTCTTCAAGTGTGTTTGCTATGAAAAAGCTAGTCATGTCTTCATGCTCTCGAAGTACATAGTCAGCACAGCGACCTACAATAACGCACGATTCCTTAGAAGCTATTTCGCGGATTACGTCGCTCTGGATTTTAAATAGTCTGTCATTTGATAAAACTCCACTGTAAGGAGAGAATGCTCCGTAATAAGGAGAATTGCTTAAGGAGATGAAGTAGGGCAATCCACTGGAGGGCTTTTCGTCTGCTTTCTCGAAGACTTCTTTGCATAGTCCACTTTCTTTGGCTGCTTCATTCAGTAGTTCTTTGTCATAGAATGAAATGCCAAACTCGTCAGCTAGTTTTTTTCCAATAGTTCTGCCACAGCTACCTAGTTGACGACCGATGGTTAATATTATTTTCTCTTTCATGTGTATGTTGATTTAACTGTATAATTTGCTGTAAAAAACATTATGAGTGGGGTGTTTCATCCACTTGACTTTTCATTTTACGAATATAATGAAAGAATACGATGCCTGTAATAATAACTGAAACAAGATCAGAAAGTGGCATGCTTAACCAAACCCCTTTAAGTCCTATGAATTGAGGTAAGATAATCAAGAATGGGAGCAAGAATAGTAGTTGTCTGGACAGAGATAGGAAGATGGCAATTTTAGCCATACCAATAGACATAAAATAGTTGGACGCAACAATCTGAAAGCCTACTAAGGGGAAGATAGCTCCCATTATGCGCATGCCATATACAGAAGCTTTAATCAGTTCCGGATCAGAAGTAAACATGCGTATGGGGAGTTCCGGGAAGAATTCAGCTAAGATAAAGCCCACGGACATGACGCACACACCGAAAATGATGCTTAGCTTCGTTACGCTGACCACTCGTCCATATTGGCGTGCTCCGTAGTTATAACCTGCAATAGGTTGCATGCCTTGGTTAATACCATTGGCTACCATGATGAATAAGAATAATGTTCGGTTGACAATGCCATAAGCACCGATAGACATATCGCCCCCATGTTTGGCAAGCCCTGTATTGATGAATAGAACAACAATACTGGCGAAAGCATTCATTAAAAAAGGCGAAAGCCCTATGGCCATGATACTGGTGACAATTTCTTTTTTAAGCTTGTAAATGCCCTTTTTAAAGTGTATAAAGAGTGTTTTACGAGAAAAGAACCATAATTGGAAAATCAAGGCAATCGTTTGTGAGATGACCGTTGCCAAGGCAGAACCTTGGATGCCCCAGCCGAATCCAAAGATGAAAAGTGGATTTAACGCAACATTGATAACGACAGTAGCCAGGGTCGCATTCATTGCAATTTTTGGGTGACCACTGGCACGAAGCACGGCATTTAATCCAAAATAGCTATGTGTAACAACATTTCCGTAGAGTATAACCCGCATAAAATCTCGGGCATATCCAATGGTTTGTTCACTTGCTTTGAAGAAATACAAGATGGGGTCAAGGAAGGCAAGCATGATGATGGTGTAAACCACTCCTATGATAAGGTTGAGTGTCATGACATTCCCTAAAATGTGGTTTGCACTCTCTGTATCGTTTTGTCCTAATTTGACCGAGATGGTTGTAGCTGCTCCCATGCCAACTAGCGAGCCGAATGCAGCAGAAAGGTTCATCAAGGGAAATGTGAGTGCAAGACCGGCAATAGCCAATGAACCCACTCCGTGACCGATAAAAATACTGTCAATGATATTATACAAAGAAGTGGCTATCATAGCTACAATAGCCGGTATAGAATATTGAATCAACAGTTTTCCAATAGGTTCGGATCCAAGAAATGCGGGAGAGTTTTTGATAGACATAAAATCTTTACTATATTTTCGAATAAATGCAAAGGTACAAAAACAAGTAGAATCTTGTAAACGATATTTCTGTTCTGTATGTTTGTAAGCATAAAATAAATGAGTGATGAGCGAAGAATTACAAGTACTGTCCGGTAATAAAAAAGAGAAATACGAAGGTTTGATTCCTCAATTGCAAGCGTTGCTTGATGGTGAAACGGATCAAATAGCAAGAATGGCTAATATCGTTGCAGCCTTAAAGCAGACGTTCGATTTTTTCTGGGTGGGCTTTTATAAAGTAGTTGATGGGCAATTGATATTAGCGCCTTTTCAGGGTCCTGTAGCCTGTATGCGTATTGCATATGGAAAGGGAGTGTGTGGGTCTGCCTGGAAGCAACAGCAGACCTTGATTGTACCGGATGTGGAATTGTTCCCGGGGCATATAGCTTGTAGTTCGGCTTCACGTTCAGAAATTGTAGTGCCTGTTTTTGATAATGACCGAGTAGTGGCAGTGCTGGATGTTGATAGCAGTGAACCGGATGCATTTGACGAAACCGATGCATACTATTTAGAGCAGATTGCTTTGCTGGTATAAAACATAAAAAAGGCCCGCCTATCTACCTGGCGAGCCTTTGAATTTTTATATATTTATAACGAGAGAAAGGAGTCCTTCCACCATCAATCTATCTTAATAATAGGTTTATACATATCTTCTGCTGTGATTCCACAGGCTTCTTTCATTTGGATGCAGTATGCTAGTTTTCCGAATTCAGCTAAGTCATTATTTGTTCCAAAGGTAAACTTAACCCCGGCATCTTTTGCTTTTTGAATGATGGCCTGGTTCGGAATCTCATAACGATGGTTGATTTCTAATGCCTTACCGCTTTTCACCAATGCATCTATAAACAGGTTCATCCGTTCTTCCGTCCAGAATTCGTCATAACGGTCAACCATTTGTTCCGGAATAAAACAAGGGTTAACATACACATCCATGGGTTCTTGTAAAACTCCAATAATTCGGTTTAGCAACATGTCCATGTACTGTTGCTCATTTTCAATCCAAGTTTCTTCTGCCAGCCAGATACGTGAGCGACGTCCTTTATCGTCTGTAAATGTAAGTGCATCAGTGAAAACATAATCAAACTCATTTCTGACTTCTGCAGAGAATGTTTTGACCCATTCACGTCCTTCACCCTGCATAGCAAGAATGAATGGCTGACCACGCATTTCATTTAAGAATTCCCATACTTGCTCGTCGTTTTCAATTGGAAATCCAACTCCGCAGTTGGGAGCGATAGCATAATTAATACCCAACTTACGTGATTGAGCTGCTGCCGACTCGTTCGTTAGTCCGCCTTTTAGATGAACATGATAATCTAACACCGGAAAATCTTCTTGATGTAATCGAATAATATCATCTGCCAGTTCATTTGTTTCCTCTTCGGCTTGTGGCTTCAAGATGAAGTCTTTAGACTCAATTGCTTCGACTGAGATGTTTTTAAATTGGATACTTCCTTCTCCATTATTTACTAATGAGAAGCTTCCGGATGAGAGCAACGCAAGTTGATTTGGCTCTTTACGGAAAGGCTCGGCAGGTTCCATGTATTCAACAACGGTTTCTCCGTTTATTTTAACCTGAATGATTTGTCCTTCGACACGTATATGCATATTGAACCAGTCATTTTCTTTGACAAAGCTTTTTGTCAGGTTTCGAACAGATAGCAGGCTGCCGGTCATTCTCCACCAAACGGCATCGTCCCGATCATTATTGACAGCCACTTTATAGCCTTTCCCTTTACTGTCTGTGTGAAATCCGATATATCCCTTACCGCCTGAAGTGGTTCGCATGTCCAGGTTAAGATCAAAATTTGTATAGTTTCCTTTCTTTAGTAGGGCAGATGAGTTGACGCCTGAAAGTACAAGAATGCTATCTTGAATGCTGACTTCTCCCTGGCTGTTCCAATCGTTTTGGTTAGTTCCGTCAAACAGCACCTTGCTTGTTGACATGTCGCATGAGGCAAATCCTATCAATACGATGCTTAAAAGTGCGAGTAGTTTTTTCATATACATTTGTTTTCTATGATTAAAAAAATAGGTTTAGGTGAAAATGAAATAGGAGAACCATTCTTTTTGTAATAGTTCTCCTATCTGTTTGTATAACGTTTATCCAAATAGCTTAGCCGGGTATTCTCCTGCATCTACAAGGGCTTGTATCTTTTCTACAACGCCTTGTCTGTCTGCTGCGTATGTTACGCCAAACCATTTAGAAGTGGTGTCTAATACTTTTGTATTAGCGACTCCTTTTTTAATAAGCTCGTTTACTACTGTAGGGATGAAAAATTCACTTTTCGGATTGTCCATATTGTTTGAAAGAAACTCTTTGAAGTATTCATCTGAATAAGCAAAGTAGTCCGGTGTGAATCCCCACATATTCATTGATACAGGTGTGTTTTCTTCTAAAACAACGGCTTTCCCGTTTTCATCTTTAAACTGTATTTCTCCATCAATACGTTCGATGGCTGTTCGCTCAACGACAGAGGTCAGAAAACCTTCCGTATTTGTTTCACAAACGCCACGAGCTACGCTTCCGCTATCACTTAGGGTGTTACCCAACCGATATCCTACCATGCAATATTGGTTGGTTTTATTATTCATAGAAACCAATTCTTTAGCAAGTACGCCAAAGCTATCACGTCCGTAGAAATCGTCAGCATTAAGTACAGCGAAGGGCTCGTTGATAACATCTTTACCCATTAATAAAGCGTGGTTAGTACCCCAAGGTTTTGTTCTGTCTTTTGGTACAGAAAAGCCTTCAGGTAGGTTGTCGAGCTCTTGAAAAACGACGTCTACTGGAATGTGATTTTCATATTTACTTAGCACGATGCGGCGGAAATCTTCTTCAAAGTCTGTTCGGATAACAAAAACAACCTTGCCGAATCCGGCACGGATGGCATCATAAATAGAGTAGTCCATGATTGTTTCACCTCCGGGACCCACTCCGTCTAGTTGTTTTAGACCACCATAACGGCTTCCCATTCCTGCTGCAAGTACAAATAATGTAGGTTTCATATTCTATTATTTAGAGTTTGATTTAATATACATATGTGATTGATAGCGTAACAAAGATAAGCGAATAATTAGAAAAATATCTTTAAAGAAACAAATATGATGTATATAGCCTGAGAACCGGGCTAGGTTATTGGAGAAATTTAATACCTACTTATAGGTATTGATGGGGTTGAATCAAAAATGTATCTTCGCAACAAATTTGCTCATATAATGAAATTATCAGAACTTCATACCGGAGAGCGTGGCGTTATTGTTAAGGTACTAGGGCGTGGTTCTTTTCGTAAACGGATAATAGAAATGGGATTTATCCGTGGAAAAGAAGTCGAAGTTATCCAGAATGCGCCATTAAAAGATCCAATACACTATCGGATTATGGGGTATGACGTGTCTCTTCGACGAAGTGATGCGGCACTCATAGAAGTAGTCAGTGTGTCTGCTTTTATTGAAGAAGAGGTTGAGACAAGTAATGACGAAAAGACTTTTGTTACTGAGACAGTCCGTTCTTTGGCTATAGATAAAGGAAAAACCATTAATATAGCACTGGTCGGAAATCCTAATAGCGGAAAGACTTCCTTATTTAACTTTGCATCGGGGGCACACGAGCATGTAGGAAACTACAGTGGGGTGACTGTTGATGCCAAAGATGGCGTGTTTAAACATAACGGGTATACCATAAAAATAGTTGATTTACCCGGTACTTATTCCTTGTCTGCTTATTCACCGGAAGAACTTTATGTTCGGAATCACTTGAATGAAGAACACCCGGATGTGGTTGTTAACGTGGTTGATGCATCTAATCTGGAGCGTAATTTGTACTTAACAAGTCAGCTGATTGACTTAGACATACGAATGGCAATAGCCTTGAATATGTATGATGAGCTAAAAAGTAAAGGAGATACATTCGATTATGACTCATTAGGTCGACTGATTGGAGCTCCTCTTGTTCCGACCAATGGTAGGACAGGTGAAGGAATACAAGAACTGTTCAATCAGGTTATCAAAATCTATGAAGACAAAGAACCTATTGTCCGGCATATACATATTAACTATGGTCAAGTACTAGAAAAGGCTATTCGGGCTGTTCGTAAGAGTTTTAAAAAGAATGTTTCGTTACCTAAAAATCAGTCCAAACGTTACTTGTCAATTAAACTTTTGGAGAAGGATACTGAAATAACAGAATACATCAGTAAGCTACCCAATGGAAATGAGATACTAAAGGTTAAGAATGAGGAAATCTCATATTTAGAGCAGCTGTTAAAAGAAGACAGTGAAACTGCATTTACGGATGCTCGATATGGGTTTATATCCGGAGCACTTAAAGAAACGTGGGAAGAAGGGCAGCTTGGAGAAAACAGTAAAACGAAATTTCTAGATAAATACATTACCGGAAAATATACGGGCTTCCCCATATTCTTGTTGTTTATGTGGATTATGTTTGAAGCAACTTTCCGCTTGGGACAATATCCGATGGACTGGATTGAGTCGTTTGTAGCTTGGTTGAATACGATGGTTAGCCAGTATATGCCTGATGGCTCCTTAAAAGATCTACTGACAGAAGGTGTGATTAATGGAGTGGGAGGGGTCATTGTATTTCTGCCGAACATCATGATTCTGTATTTGTTCATTTCATTTATGGAAGATTCCGGCTATATGGCTCGGGCGGCTTTTATTATGGACAAGATTATGCATAAAATGGGCTTACACGGTAAGTCTTTTATATCATTAGTCATGGGCTTTGGCTGTAATGTGCCGGCCATAATGTCTGCTAGAACGATTGAAAGTAGGAAAAGCCGGATGATTACTATTTTAATTAACCCATTAATGAGTTGCAGCGCCAGACTTCCGGTTTATGTCTTGCTTGCTGGAGCGTTCTTCCCCAATCATGCCGGTTTGGTCTTGTTTTCATTATATCTAACCGGTATACTCTTGGCAGTTATTATGGCACGTCTATTCCGAAAGTTTTTATTTGGAGGAGAAGATCTTCCTTTTGTCATGGAACTGCCTCCGTACAGAAAGCCTACTATACGTTCGATAATTATACACATGTGGGAAAAGGCTAAGCAATATCTTAAAAAGATGGGAGGAGTCATATTGGTGGCTTCAGTGATTATATGGTTCTTAGGATATTTCCCACGGCATACAAAAAACACTCCTGCCTTTGAGGAGTCTATTGCCAAGATAGAGCAAACGGTCGTAGACCCAACTCAACAAACAGAACAGATTGCAGAAGTTGAGCGTTTGCAGGCTATTGACCAACAGGAAAATTCATATATAGGCAAATTAGGTAAAGCAGTTCAACCGGTATTAAGTCCAATGGGCTTTGATTGGAAAATGAGTGTGTCGTTGTTGACAGGAATGGCTGCCAAAGAAGTGGTTGTGAGCACGATGGGCGTTCTCTATACAGGAGATTCAGAAGATGAAGCCGGCCTGTCTGAACGTTTGTTGACCGAAAAAGACGCAGATGGAAACTTGGTGATATCTTCTTTAGTAGCCTTGTCTTTTCTCTTCTTCGTGTTGATATACTTTCCTTGTGTGGCGACTGTAGTTGCAGTGATTAAAGAGTCAGGCTCTTGGAAATGGGGAGCTTTCTTAGTGTTCTATACGTGTGTGCTGGCATGGATTGTATCCTTTTTAGTACACTTTATTGGTGGATTCTTTTATTAATTATTCAAAGAGATGGTACAAGATATATTAGTAGCAATTATTGGATTGATTACGGCTGTTTATGTAGTTGTTAAGGTTTTTCATTTTATCAAACAGTCTGTGAGTGCAAAGAATAGAGTTGTTTGCCCCGGTTGTTCTATGAATTGTCATATAGATAAAAAGAGACTGTTAGAAAAGGAACAATGTTCTTCTTATCAGTCTTAAGCAAGTGTTAGTCTTTGTTTTCCGAATAATTATCAAGTAAGTGAAGTTTTTCCCCCGAAATAGCGTAAAACCTTCTTACTGATTTGTATATTTGCATTGAACGTATACATACATTGAAAAACCATGATGGAGCATTTAGTCGAATATCTCAATGAAATATATATAAGCACGACGGTTGATACACAAACGGTAATAATGCGTATGTGCGTCAGTTTAGTGTTAGGTGCAGCTGTAGGTGTAGAACGCCAGACACGGAGACGTGATGCCGGAATGCGAACATTTACTTTAATTTGCTTAGGATCAACCCTGGCTATGCTTATTTCTATTTGGATACCTCAAACTTTTCCTGATTTTTTAAATGGAGACCCAGGGCGTATTGCAGCTCAGGTGTTGAGTGGTATCGGATTTTTAGGTGCCGGAGCTATTATTCAAAGTAAGGGTAGTGTACACGGATTGACTACTGCTGCTTGTATTTGGGCAGTAGCTGTTATAGGACTGGCTGTAGGTGCAGGAATGTATATTGGTGCTGCATTAGCTACAGCTATTCTAATCATTGTGCTTATCTCTTTGGAGAAATTAGAGAAGAGAATGTATTTAGACGGAGTAAACAAGATATTGACACTTACATGCAACACTTCTGACCCGGATCTGAGAGGGTTGCGACTAATACTTGAATCTCACTATGTTTTTATCGTAAGCTCTTCGTTCGATTATGATTATGAACGCGATACGGCCATGATAACCTACAAGGTTAATATTAAAGACAAAGCCACTTATAGTCGCCTGTTCAATTCATTGCGCTCCTCGCAGTTTGTTACTCACATATCACTAACTGCCTAAAAACAATTCGGTTTAATATTATTCAAACTCTCCCTTCAACATGCGTCCGGCAATACGTGCTGCATCAGCCACATATTTGCTACATGGGCGAGTAGCTAATTCAAGTGCTTTAGCTTCTTTATTCAATAACTTAGAAACATCTTGGTTTGTAAGTGCTCGGCAGTTAATCGAATGATTGAGGTGTTTAAACTCTTTAGCCATACGCTGAATTATTTCATAGTTAGCTGTACGAGCATCCGGATTGTCCGGATTCTCAATCGGATAGCGTAGACCGGTTAATAGTACCAAGGCGCTAAATGTACCACATGTTTCTTCCAGTTGACCCATTCCGCCCCCGAATCCTAATGAGATATTCTGGGCAACTTCCAGCTTAATATCTATTAAATCGGTAAACGAGAGGAATACGGCTTGACAACAGTTAAAACCGGATTCGAAGCTTTTAACAGCCAGTGCTACTCGCTCGTCAATATCAAATGTTGTTATAGTATCAGGCTTCATAGTCTACACAAGCTCTGTCTGCTTTTACCGGACCGATTAAATCTTTTGATACGGCTACATGGTCAGGGTGAATAGCATATTTACCCACATCTTCTAAAGTATCAAGTTCAGTAGTCAGGATGAAATCCCATGTTTCAGAAGGGTTAATATTAAAGTCTACCTGTATATGGCGCAGGAAGTCTATTTTCTCTTTGAGTCCTTCAAGTGCCACTTTTATCTTTTGCATATATGCCATTTTCTCCGCTTCGCTATCAAATGGTGTCAGCTTAAACATTACAATGTGTCTAATCATTTTATTGGGGTTTGAAAATTATAAAAACAAAAGTAAGAAATTTATTGTGAACTGGATATCCTATTCACTTATCCTACTGTTATTTGTTGTTGAGTGCTGTTATACTTACAGAAATTGTATTGCCCTGGTCATCAACGACTGTTATGGAATGCTTGCCGACAGAAAGCAGACAGGTTAGCCGATGAATATCTTGTGTTACAGTAATATATTCATCGTCAATATGCCAATATATGCTTGCATCCGGATTGCGGTGAGCCAGTTCGAAAGTCACTTCTCCCGGCGATCCATCCTGCTGTTTCGGTAGATATATTTGTGCTCCACTCTGTGGGTAGATGAATTGCATTTGTTGTTCAGGTGCATGTCCGCATCCGGCTTTAAATGGAGGTAGGGGAATGTATTCGGGATGGTTTTGTTTATAGTACCACTCCCAAGAGGGAGGAAGAACAAAGAAATTGTGTGTAATGGTTGCTTCCTGTTCAGCACACTCTTTATAGATACGGCGTGTGCCGTCTGCAGTGAGTAACACTGATTGATGGTAGGGACAGACTTCAGTACGTAGACCATTCGGTACAATTAAAGTTGTATCCGTGTGATCACAAAATCGACCGGCTAGATGTCCGGACTGTTTACAGACTACTTCTTCGGTGAATGCTTCTGTAGGACGTGGAAACCAGTTTCCACGAGGTAATAGGTTGAAAACATCAAACATAACCGGTGCCGAGGTGCGAGCACCTACCAGGTTAGGCTTTCCTTCACCGGAAGCATTCCCTACCCATACACCTACGGCATAGCGTGTGGTTACACCTACTGCCCAAGCATCCCGAAAACCAAAGCTGGTGCCGGTTTTCCAAGCAACGCGCTGCATGGTTGGAATGGTTCGCCAATCTATTTCTTCCGGTCGGTTTACTTCTTTAATAGCTTCCAATGTTTGCCAGGCAGCTCCCGGCTCAAAAGCTTCGGGTAGTTCTGCTTGATGAGTTTCATTCAGGCAACTAATTGATTTATTAGGCAGCTTAATGACCGAACGTGCCATGGAAGCATACGCACTTGTTACGTCCCATAAAGTTCCTTCGGCACCACCTACAATGAGTGAAAGCCCATAATGTCCGGCAGGTTTATTAAGTGTGGTTATGCCCATCTTTTTGAGCTGTTCATAGAATTTAGGAACACTGTATGTACGTAAAAGTGCCACAGAGGGAACATTTAAAGAACGAGCGATAACTTCATTTGCTGCAACAGCTCCATCATATCGGTAATTGAAGTTTCGTGGGGCAAAACCATTAATATTGACAGGCACATCCGGCAGTAATGTTTGCGGTAAGATAACCCCTTCCTGTAAGGCTGCATAATAAAGAAATGGCTTCAAAATACTTCCTGTACTTCTTCTTGATTGAATAATATCCACCTGATTGCCTTCAGCCTGATTGTTTGTATGTACGTTTCCACAATAGGCAACTACTTGATTGGTTTGTACATCAACGACTATTGCTGCAATATGCCTGATGTCACTTTGCATAAATTCATTGTTCCATCTTTTGAGTACACCTTCTACTTGCTCCTGTGTGTTCTTATCTATTGAAGAAATGATATGTTGCCCTTTAGCAGTTTGGTGAAAATAAGTAACCAAGTGTGGAGCAATGTTTGGTAGTGGCAGAGGTTCTCCGGGTAGAGGTTCAGCCAAAGCCAGCTCATAGGTCGATTTATCAATGGTTTGTTTTTCAAAAAGGTATTTGAGTAGCCGATTACGTTTCTTGTGCAAGGTTGTTCGGTTACGAGCCAAGTGTATCAGTGAAGGCGCATTGGGCAAAACAGCTAAAGTGGCTGCTTCAGCCCAGGAGAGTTGTTCGTATGAATGACCAAAATAGCGCCACGAAGCAGCTTCAAGACCCACCACATTGCCTCCAAAAGGAGCATGTGAAGCATAAAGAGCTAATATATTCTTTTTAGAATAACTAAATTCTAAACGTGTTGCCAGTATGATTTCTATAATTTTTTCACCAATAGTTCGCTTTTCTCCTCTTGACAAGCGGATAGTTTGCATGGTAATTGTACTTCCTCCGCTCACAATTCGCTTGTTTTGTATATTCTGTACGAAAGCTCGACCAATAGAAAATGGGTTAACCCCCCAATGGTAATAAAAGTTTCGATCTTCAAAAGCCAGTAAGCATTTAGCAAACTTATCAGGCACTTCCGTTATGGGTGGAAACCGCCATTGCCCATCTTCTGCTATCCGTGCCCCCAATAATTCTCCTTCTTTATCGGTAACTACTGTTGCATAAGGAACGGTGAAGAGTGGATGTGGAAGGCAAAAGATATACAGAAGTAACAAAAGGACAGTCGAAATTAGGACTGTCCTTTTGCGTATGGATAAGTTTTGAAAAGTAAATTTCATTACTGCTTCAATACTGTTATTCGTTAACTACTGATACTTTTGAAGCTTTTGTTCGAGCTTGTGCCGAAGTGTCATACATCCCTTCGCATAAAGTAGCCGGTAGTGTGAAGCTTCCGGCATAAGAAGCCTGTAGTCTGACTTTGAATGTTTTGCTTTCAGCTCTACCCAGATAAAAGTAAGTAAGTACGCGGTCATCACGTATGTCTTGATAATCAAACAACTCATAGGCAGAGGGAATAGACTCTTCTGATTGAATCATTCGTTCATTAAATATCTCCCATCCTGAAGGAATAATATAGATTAATGCCAAATTGCTGAAATTTATTGTACCACTGATATTTGTCACCTTAATTTCGGCTTGGAAATCCGTACCCTGTTTCAGTGAGCTTATATCTAAGGGAGCACCGTCATTATCTTTATAGGCAATGTCTATTTGAATATTATTTGCGATTGCAGGAAGTGTATCATTCATAGGGCGTGTACGAGTCACTAAGTCCATATAGATACTTCCTTCTCCTTTATTCGTAAGGCTGATATTTCCGGATTTATCTTTATCTGAAATAGGTAGCTGAACAATGCTTTTTGCAGAACGAACGTCTGCCTGTTTCTTTCCATTCAGAGTCCAATCGAAAGACAGGGTACCACTCATTTTTTCACTTAGTTTACCCATGGCCATCAAAGCAAATGCTGTTGATTGAGTCGAGAAGTATTGTTCATTTGCTAAGTTTTTCGATACTTTCTGCGCTTGTTTAATCATTTCCTTATCCCGTCCCATGAGTACCAATGCTTCTAGTATGATAGCCTCATCTCTTTGAGATGTACCGTAAGTATAGCTATTCACCTGATAAGGATTGACTTCAGTTGAGGTATTGAAAATCAGTTCTCCCGCAATGTTTTGCTTTCCGGCTAATGCATAGGCGGATGCAAGCATCCAACGACTTTGTAGTGACAAATCTTTTTGTTCACGCAGACGGTTCATCGCTCCCATTTCCGGCTGACCGGCTAAAGCCAGTGAATAAAGACGGAAGGCTTGGGCAAAGACATACCAATCGTTCGAGTTTGTCAAACGCCAATTCTGCGCAATGCGTGATTGATAAGCTCTCCATCGGTTCAATACACCGTTGTTTATTTCATATCCCTTTTCTTTAGCATTAATAAGGAAAACGCCTACATACGATGTAATCCAGTCGTCACCCTCTCTGCTACCCGGCCAATAAAGGAAAGAACCGTTTGATAGTTGCCTGCCATAGAGGTTTTTAATAGCTTCGGTCACGTTCGACTTTATTTTACTCATTTCTTCCTCGTCCATGTCTTTAAACTGAGGTAGAAAGAGCATAGGTAAAGCACGCGAAGTTAATTGTTCTGTGCAATAATGCTGGTAGTTATATAAGAAGTCAAATCGGCGACTGATATCTAATGAGGGAAGACGTGAAACGTCTGCTTTTACCCAATTTTCTGCGTTTATCTCGCTTAACTCATAGCTTAGTTCAACGGTTTCGCCTACTTCAATCACCCGGCTGTCTGTATACATGGATGAGGGATTAGGATTGCGTACGTCTATCTCAATTGTTTCAGTAGCGGTTTTTCCTCCTCCCGTTGCAGTTATCTTGACGGTTTCTTTGCCTATTACAGAACCTGTTTCAATAGGGAAGTAAACCATCTGATCACCGGGTGTACTAAACGTTACTTGACGCGAATTTCCATCTTTTAGCTTGAATTTGCCGGAAGTTTCTACTTTCACTGTTACTTGATTGACTGAACTTTCCATCGCAAAAATATTGACCGGAAGCATAATTTCTTCATTCACACTGCTTACTCTGGGTAAGGATGAAAGAATCATCAATGGTGTGCGTACGGGAGTTGTTTTCTCTGTTCGCCCATAGGCTCCCTGATTCGTAGCTACAATCATGGTGCGCACGGAACCTACATAAGCAGGTAGCGTGATGGAGTGAGTTTTTGTTTCTCCTTTCTTCAATGTGAATGGTCCTAAGTATTTAACTACCGGTTTGAAACGATTGGCTTTACTGTCGGCCGGTTTCAATTCTTCGTCACCACCCACGCTGAATAAAGATGAAATATTACTTTTGATCGCTCCCATAACATCGTCAAACATATCCCAGGTAAGGATGCCCAATGCCTCTCGTGCATAAAACTCAGACCAGGGGTCAGGCGTTTTGAAATTGGTTATATCTAGCAAACCATCATCTACAATAGCTACTGTGTAGCTCATAGACTGACCGTTCTGTTCTTTTACTTTAATTTTGAATTCTTCTTCAGGTCGAAGCACATCAGGCATCGAGATTTGCGGTTCTAAAATAGAAGCTTTATTACTTACCATCAGCGGAAGCACGCCATATCTTCGTATGGGTAGCTCGTTGATTGTTTGTGCATGGGGTTGTAACAAACTTATATGGATATAGGCATTGGGAGCCATATCTTCCGTTACTTTGAACGTGTATTTAGTGTCTGTGCTGTCAGCCACTTTAACCCACTCTCTATGTAGCACTGAAGAGCCATTTTCTATGGCCACCAAGGCACTGCCGGAAGCAGCCGGAGGAAGTATAACTGTGGCTGTTTCACCTACTTCATAACTTTCTTTATCAGTAGAGAAAGTAAGCATAGTTAGCCCGGATGGGTCGTCTTTGCCGGAGCGTCCTCTCCAGCTAGGCCAGTCAATGTATACCGTGCCACCTGTAGCATGACCGCTTTGTGGGTCTTTTACATAAATCAGGTATCTACCCCAAGAGGGATAATCTACCTGGAAACTGATATTTCCTGCACCATTTTGTGTATTAATCGTACCCTCTTTTACCGGTTTGTAAGAAGAGTTATTAATATAAGAGTCGAATGATTCAGAACGGCTTTCCCACCACCAGCTCCAGCCTATACGATAGATTTTATAAATTAAACCGCTGCGGTTGACAGGCTTTCCATCAGGGTTAAGAGTAACCACACGAAACTGATGGTTGATATCTGTTTCGAGGTATTCTTGTTCCTTCTGATTCAGCTGAATACCTACATAGGTATCAAAAGGTGAGAAAGGAACGCTTTGGGTCATGATGCTGGCATCGCCACCTTTTTCAAAGACTCGGCTGGTAATATGTGCTTGAAGCATTCCCGGGGCATTAGAGGCAGCGGGCACAGGCAGCATGAAAGACGCCTGTCCGTTGTCATCTAATTTGCCTTCAAAGAGATCAAATTTTCCTCCGGTGAAATTTGTTGCCGGATTATTGAATATATATTGTTCATACCCTTTGAATGCAGTATGCACTTTCGACAAACTCATTTCTACCTTAGTAGCTAAATTCCCGGCATTAGCTCCCGTTAGCCATGATGAGTTAATGGTAGCCATGAAGTTTCCTCGTCCGGCGTCAATTCGTTCACCGGGTAGCGATAGATTGATTTTAAGTCGGTTGGGCTTGATTGTTTCTATGCGGAAAGGTTTATGAAAGGCTGTTCCACCTATTTTCACATAGCCATTCCATAGTCCGGTTGGATCATCAGGTGAGGTCGGAACATGGAAAACATATAAGCCGTTTTCTCCTTTTACTTGTACTTGTTTGGTGTAAAACTGTCCGCGAGGATTATACATCTCAAGTGAAACGGGATGATTTTCCGGAAGTCGATTTTCAGCATCCTCTACCATAAAGCCAATATGAAGCGTATCTCCGGGTCTCCAGACGCCTCGCTCACCATAGATAAAGCCTTTTAAGCCTTTACTCAGTTGCTTTCCTCCCACATCAAAACGGTTCATCAGATTGGATTCTCCCTCTAATAAGCGAAGATAGGTTTTCTGGTTGTCCTTTGAAGCAACTAAAACAAAGGGTTTGCCTGATTCGCAGTTAAGTATAGCAAAACCTTTTTCATCTGTTTGTCCTGAAGCAATGACTTGCAACTGGAAGTTGTAGGCTGTGATTTCTGCGTTAGCAATGGGCTTAGTATCCACAATGTCACTCACTGTTACCCATAGCTTATTGGCTGCATTTGCTTTAACAATAATGCCTAAATTACTGGCTAAAACATTGCAACTAACGGCCGTGTTTGAACCCATATAGTAAGTAGGGTGACATGGATTGTCTTTTTCTTCCCATTCGTAGACACTCCAGTCTATGTTCTGGTATTCCGGATTATAATAGCTATTGGGTTCATCCCATACGGCTGCCTCTTCTTCTGATATGCTAGCAACAACAGGGGTCAGCGAGTACTCCGGTAGTGGAATATCTTCAGCAACGATTTCTTCTCTATCCCCTCCACAAGCATAAAGCGAATAAGCCTGTTTAAATGATAGTATAATGCGATAAATAGCACCGGGTTCTTGTTCAATTAAAGAGGTGAGATCTACGGAATAATCGTCCCAGCCATACAAGTCTTTTTCAGGATCGTTAGCTAAATTCAAAGTGCTTTGGTAAACCAAACGTCCCGACCGTCTCAACTGATTGCCACTGCCGAGTGAATTGTCCTGCAAAAATTGCAACACATTGTTCTCAAAAATGCGGATGATTTGTATATCAACCGCTTTTAAGTTAACCGCTTTAAATGGAAGTATCAGATTTTTAGAATCGGGCATAATTGTGCCATTTCCTAAAAAAGAAACGGCCGGTTTGATTGCTTTAATAGCTACAGAGATTGAACTGGCTTTATTCAGCTTTCTGTTTGTACGGTTTTTCAAGCCTTGGTCTATGTCTACTGATATTGTTCCGGATTTCTTTGTTTCAAAATAAATATAGACTTTGTTTTCTTTTACTTGTGTTACATACGAGTTTATCTCAGGGATTGAGATGAGTCCGGTTAGGTCTTGTGTGTCGGAAACAGGTTCGCTAAAGGTTATTTCCAAACCGTTTTCCGGTTGGTGAATTTTGCGCAATCCCATATAACTAAATGTCTCAACCGAAGGAATCGTAATTTTTTGTTCGAATTTTTTGTCTACTCCAAATGGCTTACCATTAATAGTTAACTGAATACTTGTTTCTTCATTTTGCTTCTGAATACTATCTAATCTGAATACATAGCTTAAAGGCTGCTCTCCTTGTTTAATGTCAAGTGATAAGTTTTTAAATGCTTTCGAATCTATGGAAATCATTTGCTCTACCGTTTCTAGATCAGCTATATCATTCAAATGAAGTACTCCTTCAATCGTAACTAGTTGAGGCGAAGAAGAGGAAACATGAATCGGATAGATATCTGCTTTGAAGCTTTTAGGCATCACACGAAAAGAAAAGGGAAACTTTTCTAATGACTTTTCGACATCTTTCACTTCTTTCAGTCTGAATTGTGCATTATATAATACACCCGCTTTTAACTGTCCGGGCTCCGGATCAAAACAGATGGTTTTATTGTTTAGCCAACGAGTACTCCCTTTTAGGGCAGGAGTAAAGCTAAACGGGTTTTTTTTGAATGCTGCATCTAACTCTACCGCAGGCAGTTCATTGGTTAGTTCAATTAAAATAGGCGAGGTCGATGAAACAACACCTCCGGTATAGGCACTGATGTAGGGGGCAAACTCAATAGAGGGAACCACTTCTTTGTTTTCTTTGCAAGAAAAAAGGAATAGTATCGCTAGGAATACTATAGGGGCTATAAAGGCGTTTAACTGTCGTTTCATATTATTAGCGTTTTACACAAAAGTACAAAATCATACCAGTTCTACAAGATATTCAGGCAGTTAATATAAAAAAATAAGAGAGAGTTCTCTCACATCTTGGAAGCCCTTTTCGCAGCTGTGAGGAGATTAGATGTCTATAGACTTTTTTTCAACACAGGCTACCCTTTTTCCAAAAAGAATACACCCAACTAATGGTTTGACGTTCGTAAGAAGCTCTTTTAACCCGGGTTAAAAGCTTAATTGTCTTTATCAATTTGAAAAACAGACTGTATCTATTTTATAGAGTGCTAGTTATCAAATCTGTTGTTGATTATTCTTCTAAAATCATAAGCAGTATTTCTCCTTCTTTCAGTTCTTCATTCCATTTTTTTATCACAGCAAGTTCTTCGGACGAATAGTCTTTGACTGCTAACTGAGAAAGTATATGTGGTGTATAGACCCCAAACAGAGATGTTTCATTACCTCCTAAAATATCTAACCAGATAGGGAGCATATCTGTGTTTCTTTCGAACCGACTGGTTTCGTAAACTTTCTTTGCTGCCTTATCATAATAGAATGTATTGTCTGAACCCCTTAAACTGAACAGAATGAATAGATTGGTCTCTAGCAATTGATTGACAGAACGCTTGTTGTCTATATTTCCCTTAATCAGATCTTGTATGGTTGCATTATAATTGCCGGTTTTGAATACATAAGCGGGATTAATTTCATATGCTGACTTAAAGCGATAGAGGGTGTCATTGCCTTCTTGACGTATATGTAACTGTTCGTTGAAGTGATAAATGTTTGGCTTTCCGGGGTTTTGATAGTTTCCCATTCCTTTCATGTCTGTAAGCATGTTTTGGTTGATAAAACTACAGATTGTATCATTATCTGCCGTAATGGTATGCATAAACGGTTTAGTTTCTTTAGCTTCAATGTCATAAGCATAATTAATGCCTGTCAAATGTGTGCTATTCAGTAGATGAAAGCTATTCATAGGTAGGGCTTTCCGATGTATTTCAACTCCTTTCTTTAGGTCGAAAAAGTGCAAAGTGGCTTTCCCGTTCGTTACACTGGTGAAGGAACAGACATCATCCACAACAGCATACCCGCAGAGTAGATTTTGAACACTATTCACGTCTATGTTGAAATACTTCGTCATATCTGTGTTTTTGAAGTCATCGCAACTCAGTAGTGTGTGTTGATACTCCCCATTCGAACTGTAACAAAATAACCCGGAGAGATTTCCTACCAATATCCGGTCTTTGTATAACAGAACAGAAGAAAGTGTCGGCCAAGGAACATTGGGGGCTAGCTTGAATGAAATCATTCCGGATTGTATTTTGAAGCCTTCTTCTTTTTGGGGATGTTGTAGCTTGAGAAAACGAACTTGGGGATAGTAGTCGGCAAGGAGTAATTCTTTAGCAGCTATTTCTCCGGAAATATCAATGATAACCGGCGGACTATTCGGGTCTATTCTTCGTACTTCATCTTTTTTTTCTCCTTCGAATATTTCGGCTGATGAGAAATTAGCTGCTTGTTCTATATCCGTTTTCTCTTCGACAGCTAATGTTTGTTTCTTACCTAGTGAGCAAGAAATGGAGCAAGTAACGCTAATGATAAATAACCAAAAATATAAATGTTTCATGATGTGTGTTATTTTAGGATGGCTACCAATAAAGAACCATCCGGTAAATTAGTATTTAGTGTGTTTATTTTCTCTTGTAGACTTGAGGGGTAATTGCTGAACTTATCGCTGCTGATAATTTCACTTAGCTGTCTTTTCGTATAGCTCGTGTAGAGTTTGTTGCCGTATTGTTTGGCATTATAAGCAAGAATTGGAATAGCATCTTCTATATGGCAGTCTAATGTATATTCTTTCGGATAAAGAGAGGCACTTTCTTTTTCCTCTTTTTCCGGTTGAGTTAGCTTCAATTCAATCAAATTGGTTGAATTAGCTTTACTACCCATCGCATGATCGAGCATTTTGCTTATTTCTATTCCTTCTACTGCATTATAGACTACGGCTGAAACTTGTAAAGAGTCTCTAGGAGCTATAGCCTCCTCGTTTTCAATCTCTGCCGGCTCTAGTGTCTTTTTCTTTCCACCGCTGCATGCTACGATGAAAAGAAAAAGAACTAGACCGATATAATATTTATTCATATCCTGTACTGTTTTATTCGTTACGTAATGATTCGACCGGTTTTTGTCCGGCTGTGTAGAATACTTGAATGGCTACAATGAGGCAGACTAAAGCAATAAGTGCGAGAGGAATTCCCAAGAATATCCACCAACTTAAAGCGGTACGATAAATGTATCCTTCCAGCCAGCGGTGCATCAAGATATACGTGATGGGGATGACTAAGACCGAAGCCATGGCTGCAACAGCTAGGATATCTTTCCAGAAAAGAAGAATAATGTTCGCTGTTTTAGCACCATTGATTTTTCGAATAGCAATTTCCTTGGTGCGCTTCTCAATCATAAAAGAAACCATGCTGACTACGCCCATCAAGGCTAGGAATAAAGAAATGATAGAGAATATAGACAGAATTTTAGCTGACCGAATTTCGTCGTCATACATTTGATTGTATTCGTCTTCTACCGTGCTATACATTACAGGACGATTTGTCCAATCCGGTTTCATTTCTTTGTACTTAGTCAAGATGTATTCCAATGTGGCTTGTGGGTCTTTCCCGGTTGTTTTGATGTACATATAGAGTTGGTTTTCAGGATCAAATCCCATGATTAAAGGTGCGATTTTCTCCTTTAAGGGTTTGAAATTGAAGTCCTTCACAACGCCAATAATTTTGCCTTGTCCCACTGTAATGCCGATGGGATTATCTACTTCCATTAATTTGACAAACGATTCGTTGACCACGATGTTGTGAGACTCAGCTTGCGTGTCTTGCCACCAACCTAACCCCGGGGGAATAAATTCGCCTTGTATCAATTCCAACCCAAAGGTGCTGGCATAATGGCTGTCGCAAAATATCCGGGTGAAGTTCACATGACTCATGTCTTTTTCATTGCCTTCCCAAGACTGTCCGGTATAAGACCACGGAGCATTATAAGGTGGGCAATTTGCCATGGTAGCATCAATGATGTTGGGGTTTTCTTGTTTGATAATCGTGATGAAGTCTTCCGACTGGTACCATAAGCTGGTATCTAAAATAATTATATTATCTCTGTCCATGCCGGTACTTTCATTAAAAATAGCATTGATTTGCTTGTAGATAAATACGGTGCAAATGAGAATGCCGATGGATAAGAAAAACTGTACACCTAGTAAGGCTGCTCGTAAGCGGTCTTTCGCCCCGGGGGTTACACCTCCTCTTAAAATAATGGCAGGCTTGAAAGATGATAAATAAAAAGCCGCATATCCGCCGGATAATCCTGCTATAATAATACAGGTGCCTACGGCAATGAGGATAGTTTGAAGGTTGAAAGTAAGTGAGATTTTATTTCCCATAACTTCACTAAATTCCGGGAAAACAAATTGGGTAAAAGCGAAGGAAAGCACTACGGCAATAGCCGTGATGATGAATGACTCAAAAAGAAAACGTTCAATCAAATGTTTCTTATGTGCTCCGGTCACTTTACGTACCCCTACTTCTTTCATGCGGTTCATAGCACGAGCGATAGACGTATTCACATAATTGATAATAGCCATTAATAATATAAGAAAAACAGCGAACGAAAAGTAAATGATTTGTGTAGAGTTACCGTATTTAAACTTGACTCCATAGCTGCCCTTGTCTTTTATTTCCAATGGGGTGTGCAGGTGTATATCTGTTATTTTTTGCACAGCTATTTTGTCTTTAGTGTCTTGTATTGATTTTGGGAAGTCGGATAACTGATTACTGAGGCTATTAGACATTTTTTCGTTTTCTTTCAACATAATGAGTTGCATGCCTGAATCATATACTTTGTCTCCGGGCATGAGTATATCAAATTGGAAGATGGTGTTTTTAGGTAACTTGACAACTGCTTCTACGGTGAAAGCATTACCATAATATAAAAGCTTTTTACCTATGGCGGAAGAATCTCCAAAAAAAGTAGCTGCGGCTTCTTCAGTCAGTATCATAGCACTTCCTTTGTTGTTAAAAACAGCTTGTGGAGAACCTTCCATATATTCTAAAGAGAACATACGTAAGAAATCCGAATTGGTACTGGCTACATTCGCCATGATACCATCTCCTGTGGTGCTTTCCAAAGAAATAGTCGTATGATAATTCACAAACATAGCGGCAGCCTCTATTTGAGGGTACATTTCTTTCAACTTTTCTGATAGATCACGCATGGTCCCTCTATAATAGACTCCTTCGTCTCTTTCTTCTTGTATGAGTAGTTTATATATTCGGTCTTTGTTGGTATATCCATTCTCAAAGCTCGTTTCGAACGTAATCCAGAAAATAAGCAGGAAGGCGCAGGCAATGGCTAAAGCCAGTCCCACAATATTAATGATGGAAAAGACTTTGTCTTTAAATATGCCCCGTAGGGTGATGATAAAATAGTGTTTAAACATGGTGTCTGCTTTAGATGAATGTATTTATGATTCCAAAACGACTTGTCCGTCAAAGAGATTGATGATGCGGGCTGCATAGTCGGCATCGTGTTGGTTATGCGTAACCATTACGATGGTGGTACCACTGTTGTTGAGTTCTGTAAGCAAATTCATTACCTCTTCTCCATTTTTAGAGTCCAGGTTACCGGTCGGTTCGTCAGCCAAGATCAGTTTAGGGTTGGCTACTACTGCACGAGCTATGGCTACACGCTGTTGTTGTCCTCCGGATAGTTGCTGTGGGAAATGCTTCACCCGGTGGGTGATTTGCATGCGATCCATCGCTTCATTCACCTTCTTTTTTCGATCAGCAGATGAAAACCCCATATAGAGTAGGGGGAGCTCAATGTTTTCAAAGACGGTTAGTTCGTCAATCAGGTTGAAACTTTGAAAAACAAACCCTATCAAACCTTTTCGAAGATCGGTCATGCGTGATTCGCTAAAACCACTCACATCTGTTCCGTTCAATAGATATTTTCCCCCTGTAGGATTGTCTAATAGTCCAATAATGTTTAACAAAGTGGATTTACCACAACCTGAAGGTCCCATAACGGCCACAAATTCACTCTCTTTAATGGTGATGTTTACATCTTTTAATGCCCATGTTTCTACTTCTTCTGTGCGAAACACTTTTTGTAAGTCAACTGTTTGAATCATAATGGTATGTTTTTATAATTGTTATTCTAAAATAAGTTCTTGTACGTCTCCAAAGTTGTCATATCCGGAGATAATGACTTTGTCGCCTGCTTTAAGTCCATCTAGCACCTCATATTGCAAGGGATTTTGCCGCCCAATGACTAGGGGAGTTTTGGTGGCCTTATCTCCATTTTTTGTGAGTTTGAATATCCATTGTCCACCGGTTGATTGATAGAAATTTCCTTTATTAATGACTAATGCATTTTCAGGCAACCCCATTTCTATTTGAATGCGGTAGCTTTTCCCAATACGGATATTGTCAGGAATTTTATCTACGAATAGCATATCAATCATAAAGTTTCGTTCTTTAATCTCGGGGTTTATCTTTGAAATGACCAAGGAGTATTTTTCATTATTGTAGGTGATTGTGGCAGGCAAGCCTAATGTGATTCGATCAATATAATATTCACTGACACTAGCGATTAGCTTCATGTTTGTCATGTCTTTCAATTCCCCTATATTGACTCCGGCACTTACTCGTTCGCCCGGGATAACACTCAAGTAACTGAGTTGTCCGCCTATGGGTGAGCGAACAATCAGGTTATTCAGCCGCTCACGACTGCGAAGATATTTTTTCTCTTCTCGCTCCATATCACTTTGTAAAAGTTCTCGCTGAATAGTGTTTTTTATTGAATCCTGTTGTAATTCCTGTAATAAGAATCGTGCGTTTTTCTGACTATAATTGTATTCATCGGTAGATACATCTAGTTGTGCTTTACTTTTAATGCCCATCGCATATTCATCTTTATCTAGCTCATGCTGTTTGCTGAGTCGGTTGAGGTCATAAACAGTTTTCATTGTATTCCTTTTAAGCTCAGATGTTTTTTGTTCCATTTGGAGTAGCTTTTCTTGATAGGAAATGCGTTGCTTTTCCAAGATGTCTCGTTCGTCATCAATCGCTCTTATCAAATCAGGATTGTTCAAAATTAGGATGGTGTCACCTTGTTTTAGGAAACTTCCATCATCGGCTATAATCTGGTCTACTAAGCCTGATTCTACGCTGTTGAGCTTAACTGTTAGTTTAGGCTGGGCAATTCCTTCCAGGTCAAGATATTCAAGGAATTTATCATCTTTAACTTCGGCAATCATCAGGTTGTCTTTTTTCTGACGTTGTCGGGAGGGACCTGCTGAGGAGAAAATCAAATAAATGAGTAGCCCAAGTAAAATGCCGGCTCCTAAAAAATAGAATTTATAGCGTAAGAAAAACGGTTTCTTCTCAATTTTAATATCCATAATGTTTATTTTATGAGTGCTTGATAATCTTCTGTTAATGGTATGTCTTGCTCGAAGTCGAAAAGTGTAATACTCCGAATCGTGTAATACAGCTGCCAATAGCTATATAAGGTGTTGATGTAGTTTCGGCGAGATGCGTTTTGTTCGGTAATCGCGGCATTCATATCTAAAATGGTCGAACGACCGAGGATATATAACCGGCGAGCGATGTCGTTTCTTCTGGTTGCTGTATAGTCTGTTTTTACAGCTACTTTTACACGACCTGCTTGTAGGTTGAATTGCTTAACCAGTTTGTTGATATTCATTTCAAAATTAGTTCTGTCTTGCTCCACTTGGGTATAGACCATGTCTCGATTAGATTTAGCTACACTGATACGCCCTTTACTTCTGCCCCAGTCTAAAATAGGAACACGAATGCCTAACTCAATATATTGATGGCTTTGTGGGTCTTTATATACTTGGTTAAATCGGTCACTCGTTTGTGTCAGACCTAATTGGGCGTATATATCGGCTTTTAATCCTGCTTGCGAACGTGCATAAGCTACATTGCTTTCACTCTGCTTTTTGCGGCGTTCCATATTGATAATGTCAGAACTATTATCTATCGCTTTCTGCAAAGCATCATGAGGATTAATTGTTAAGTCAGGAATAGTATGGGTAACTTCTGTTTTTATAATTACTTCATCTGTAATGCCTAAATACGTGCGTAGTGCTTCCATATAATCATCAACTTCTAACTGTGCATTTGACATGTTACTTTCTTCTGTAAGGCGGTTGATTTCAAGTTGAAGCATCTCGTTTTCAGTAATCGTTCCAATGTTGTATCGCCCTTTAGCAAAGGTGTATAACGTATCGGCATTAGCGAAGTTTATTTGAGCAATTTGAAGATTAGACTGAGCTCTAGCTAAATTAAAGAACTTATTAATCGTATTTACAGATACTAGCTCTAGTGTTTCCACATAAGATCTTTTAGCTTCTTCAAAGCGTAGAGGCTCAATTTTTTTATCCCATTTAAGCGAGTTGTAACCAAATATAGATTGTTGAATGCCTACGGTTATCGGATTTGACTTGTATGTGTGATATTTGTTTTCTCCTAATATATCCAAACGTTGCAAACTTGTATTGACAGAAATGTTTCCTCCTGTCCATGGGATGTTTTGCGAAATAGATAAATTACCATCTGTTCTAATTTGCTTTTGACGAACATATTTTGAAGTCCCATCTTCCATGGTGATGATGTTGATCTGGTTGTTATAATAAGGAGTGGAAGAGAAAGATAAAGTAGGTTTATAGTTTGCTTTGTAATAACAATAATTCCAATAAGACGATCGAAAACTATGACGCGCAACTAATACATCGGGCGATTGCCTGCGTGCAATTTCTATGGCACCCGTGATTTTTAGATTCAATGTGTCGTTTATGGAAAGTTGGGCACATAATGAAAATGCTCCCAATATAAAGAATATGATATGAAATGTTTTTCTCATTTATAAGCTTATTGATTGTTATATTAAAGGCAATAAACGTGCCATCTTGTTAAGGCGCTGCTTTGCAGTTGATTGTGTTTTCAGTTATAGGGGTTCCTCGTGCTTATTCGCACAAAATACGTGCTTATCCGCACGCGAATCAATGAATTAATTGTCTATCTTAGCAACAAGAAAGGATGGAAATACAAGTTGCATGGATAAAAGAGGAAAAATACTAATCATTGATGATAATGAGGATGTGCTTTTTGCACTTCATACCTTGCTCTCAAAATATGTAGAAAAGGTAAAGGTAAGTACGCAGCCTGAAAAAATTTCCGGATTTATGACTGACTTTAATCCGGATATAATCATACTGGATATGAATTTTAATAAAGACATGTCCAGTGGAAAAGAAGGGTTTTACTGGCTGGATAAAATTCTAAAATTAGACTCCAAAGCAGTTGTTATTTTGATGACTGCCTATGCTGATACCGCAAAAGCGGTGCAGGCTATAAAGTCGGGAGCTACAGACTTTATCTCAAAACCATGGGAGAAAGACAAACTATTGGCAACTATTTATTCTGCATTGAAGATGAAAGAAGTTCGCAAAGAAGTTTCAGATTTAAAAACACGTCTTCAGTCATTAACAGCAGGTCAGTCATTTGAAGTAATCGGAGAGAGTGAGAAAATGCAAGAAGTATTTGAACTGATTGAAAAAATGGCTGATACAGAAGCTAATATATTGATTTTAGGAGAAAATGGTACGGGAAAAGACTTGATAGCTCATACCATTCATAACCACTCACCTCGTGCTGAAAAGATTTTTATTCCCATAGATCTAGGGAGTATCGCTGAAACACTTTTTGAAGGCGAACTTTTTGGATATGAAAAGGGAGCATTTACAGATGCGAAAAAAGAGAAGCAAGGGCGTATTGAAATCGCTTCAGAAGGAACTCTCTTTTTGAATGAGATAGCAAATCTATCTCCAGCTATGCAGGCTAAACTGTTAACAACAATTGAAGAAAAACAGATTCATCGTCTAGGATCTGTTCAGCCTATTCCTATTGATGTCCGTTTTATTGCTGCCACCAATGCTGATATTTACTCTTTAATTGATAAAGGGGCGTTTAGGCAAGACTTGTTGTATCGGATTAATACAATCGAAATATACCTCCCTCCTTTACGTGAACGAGGAGGGGATATCATCTTACTAGCGGATCATTTTCTGTCTAAATATAACCTAAAGTACAAGAAGGAAATCAAGTCTATCTCAGGAGAAGCAAAGAAGGCACTGGAGAGTTATGCATGGCCGGGTAATGTGAGAGAATTGCAAAATGTGATAGAGCGTGCGGTAATACTTTCATCCGGACGCATGTTGCAACTTCATGACTTTCAGGTGTTGCAAAAAAGGAGATCAAGCAAACTGAAAAATAATGAAGTGCTTAATTTAGAACAATTAGAGCAGCAAGCGATTGAAAGAGCGTTGATGATAAGTGAAGGAAGCATGACAAAGGCTGCAGAAATATTGGGCATAAGTCGTTTTACATTATATAGAAAATTGAATAAGCAATGAGAAAGCTATCTAATAAAATATTCCGGTTAATTTTCCCTACTGTTCTGTTTTCTATGATTATGGCAGTTGCTTTCGTTTATTACATCTATTGGTTGGCATTTGTGTGCTTATTACTGATTATTTATTTTGCCTATCGATTATATGTTTTCAACCTGAAAACTGTAAACCAATTTAAACTATTTACAGATTCTATAAAATATTCAGAGCATAACTTGGTTTTCTCAAATGATATATCGGACGATTTATACCAGGAGTTTTATGATTCTCTTTCGCAAGCACTAGAGAAATTAAGTGAATTAGGGCAGAAACAAGAAGCCGACAGGCATTTTTTCAGCAATCTATTAAATCGAATTGATTTTGCACTAATTGTTGTAGATAGGAATGATCAGGTGTATTGGGTCAATCGATTTGCACTTGATTTGCTGGGAAAACCAAAACCTCTTGATATACATTCGTTAAAGAATACCTCTGACGAACTTAAAAGTATGTTTGAAGAATTGCAACCTAGAACATCTCGATTGATAAAAATAAATCATCGTGGCGGAATGAGGAGTCTAGTAGCTAACCTTTCTATACTGATTGTCCAGGGAAATATGTTGAAAGTATACAGCATGAAAGATGTGCAGCCGATAGTAGAGCAAACAGAAGATATTGCCTGGCAACAACTAATAAGTGTGCTTACACATGAGATGATGAATTCACTTACGCCAATCATATCGTTATCAGAATCGCTATCAGAAGAAAATAACGATCCGGAAGTTGTTAATCGAGCTATACAGACTATATATCGACGTAGCAGAGGTTTGTTGGAGTTTGTGAATAACTATAAGAAACTGACGCAAATACCCGCTCCTAAACGTGTTTCATTGGATTTGACAAGTCTAATTGAAGAGGTTGCACGATTAATGAAAGGATATGGAGTGGAACCATCCGTATTAGTGACTTCAGCCCATCTACAGCTATATGCAGACCGGGTGCAAATGGAGCAAGTGCTGATAAACTTGGTTAAAAATGCACAGGAAGCTTGTGAAAATGTACCCAATCCGCATGTTAAAATAATTGCAGCAGAAGCGCCCTATGGTCAAATCGCCATAACTATTAAAGATAATGGCGAAGGCATGGATGCTGAAACATTAGAAAGGATATTTACGCCTTTTTATTCTACTAAGGCGGAGGGGTCAGGTATTGGACTAAGTATATGTCGACAGATTATTTCTATGCATGGAGGAGCCCTAACTGTTAATTCAGAACCCAATCAGGGTAGTGAATTTATTATTCGGCTTTAAAAAAAGACTTTTTTTACAGTTTTTGGGAGAATGTTTTGGAGTAATCATATACAAGCTTTGAATAGCTCATTGTATATTTGAAGAAATGGATGAATTATGGAGAAAAAGCCAACTAAAAAAAGAAAATTAAGATTTGCTTCACGGCTCTTCTTGTCTGTGTTTTTCTTATACTTGGGATTTGTAGTAAGCTTTTTACTTTTTCAATATAAGAAAGAGTATGACCAAGCTCAGCATCAGTTAAATAGCCAGTTAGTTAATTATAATCATGAGCTTTATGAACTAACAAAAGAAATGGGTGACCCACGAAAGGCTGCTTCTAAACTGTTGCATATCATACCTCAAAAAGATTTGCGCGTTACAATTATTGATTCATTTGGGAAGGTTTTGTTTGATAATCACTTGGATGGTGATTTGGAAAATCATTATAACCGAAAAGAGGTTAGAGAAGCTCGTGACGGTAAAAATGCTTTTGCTGTAAGGGTTTCGGCTTCAGAGAAAATGAAGTATTTTTATTCAGCAAAACAATTTGACAAGCTTATCTATCGCTCAGCACTTCCTTTTAATCCCTACATTCATTTTTTTATACAGCCGGATTATATCATTTTTTTATTAATCACGACTCTTTTATATGTCTTAATCACGTACTCTTTTGCGCATAAAATAAATAAAACAATTTCTCGTTTACAAGATTTCGCGGCAACGGCACGAAAAGGAGGGATGCCTGATGAAAGTAAGTACGTCTTTCCTAATGATGAACTGGGGGATATCTCTAAAGATATTATTCATTTATATAACAATCTATCGCAAGAAAAAGAGAAAGTTCAATTGGAACGTGGTCGTATTGAAAAGCATTTTCAGTATGCCGATTATGGTTTTGCTATGTTTACCTATGATGGCAAGGAGTTGATTTCAAATGTTCTGTTTCTTCAATTTGCCAATTTGATTTCCACTAAACAGATAACGCAATCAGAAGAGGTGTTTAATATTCCTGAACTACATGTAATCAAAACTCAGGTTGATGAGGCCATGGCAGATTTAAACCGAACGCAAAAGACGATGCACTTTTCTTTAGTAGTTGAAAAAAGCGGTAAAATATTTCAAATTGAATGTATTCTTTTTGTTGACAATAATTATGAGCTTTCTATTTCGGACATTACACAGTTAGAAGAAGAACAGCGTTTGAAAAGACAACTAACACAGAATGTAGCTCATGAATTGAAAACGCCGGTAAGTAGTATTAGTGGCTATTTGGAGACATTGTTGAACACACCGAATTTGGAGCCTGATAAAGCTCGTTACTTCATGGAGCGTTCGTACACCCAAAGTCAGCGATTGAAAGATTTGTTGTTGGATATTTCAACCTTAAACAGATTGGACGAGGCAAGCTTGCTGTATGAAAGAGAAGATGTGGATATTCAAAAAATGGTAGAAGAAATTGTTGCTGAATACAGTAAGCCTATAGAAGAGAAAAGTATACAGGTGCATGCTGAGCTCGAAAATCACCCAATAATTAGAGGAAATCGTTCACTTTTATATTCTATCTTCAGAAACTTGCTGGATAACTCTATCCATTATGCCGGCACTCACATTCAGATTACAATAGCATGTTTTCGGGAGACAGACCAGTACTATTATTTTAATTTTTCAGATAATGGGGTGGGAATATCAGAGGAGCATTTAAGTCGTATTTTTGAACGCTTTTATCGGATAGATAAAGGAAGAAGTCGAAAGGTAGGAGGCACAGGACTGGGGCTTTCTATCGTTAAAAATGCCGTGCAATTTCATGAAGGTAATGTGTTTGCAAAGTCTCAGAAAGGAGAGGGCGTAGAATTTATATTTACGTTGAAGAAAAATAGGATATAAGAATATAAAAAAGCAATTCGATAAATAAATTATCTTTGCGTTAAGCGAATAGTGAAAAGACAGTTTATAGCAAAATGAAAGAACAGATTTATTTCACAGCAGAAGAAAAGAAAGAGTTTTTATTTCTCTATCGTAAATTGCTGAAAAGTCAGCTAGAAGGCTTGCAAGAAGGTGATGTCAGGAAGATGCGTGTAATTATCGAGCGTATTATTCATGAAGACTGCTTCGGTCGAGATAAAAACGGCATTAACGGTTTGTTAAGAAATTTGTCTACAGCTCTTATTGCATCCGAAGAAATTGGCTTGAAGCGAGATCCAATTATTGCCATGCTCCTATATCGCCCGGCTATGAAAGCGGCTTTGAGTATGACTGAGGTGAAAAAAGAATTTGGTGTTGACGTAGCCCATATTTTAGAACTACTACTAAAGACCTCTGACTTATATGCAAGAAATACGGCCGTAAATTCTGAAAATTTTCATCACTTGCTTTTCTCTTTTGCTGAAGATGTGCGGGTTATTCTTATCATGATTGCTGACCGTTTGTTCCTTATGCGTTCTGGAAAACAACTCGTTGAAAACAGTGAGCGTGTACGTTTATCAACAGAGGTGTCTTATTTATATGCTCCATTAGCTCATCGGATGGGTTTATATAAGATAAAAGGAGAACTGGAAGACTTATCATTAAAGTATATTGACCCGAAACAGTTTGATTTTATCAAGAAGAAACTGAACGAAACTAAACGTTCAAGAGATGCCTATATTGCAGAGTTTATTGAGCCAATTGAGAAAAGACTTAAAGCTGATAATCTTAAATTTGAGATTAAAGGACGTACAAAATCCATTCATTCAATTAATAGCAAACTGAAGAAACAAAATATAGAGTTTGAAAGCATTTATGATTTGTTTGCTATACGTGTAGTTCTTGATTCTCCGCTAGAAAAAGAGCGGTCAGAGTGTTGGCAGGTCTATTCTATTATTACGGATATGTATCAGCCTAATCCGGATAGAATGAAAGACTGGCTTTCTATACCTAAGAAAAATGGTTATGAAAGTCTTCATATAACGGTGCTAGGACCTCAGAATAGATGGGTCGAAGTTCAAATACGTACAGAACGGATGGATGAAATAGCTGAAAGGGGGTTGGCTGCCCACTGGAAATATAAAGGTGTAAAAGCAGATAGAAATTTGGATGACTTTGTAAATGATGTTCGTGCTGTGCTTGAAAATAAAACCTCATCACCAATGGATTTGATGAAGGAATTCAAGTTGGACCTTTACAAAGATGAAATATATGTATTTACGCCCAAGGGAGAATTAATAAATCTTCCTGCTGGTGCTACGGTGCTTGATTTTGCCTTTTCTATCCATACAAAGCTGGGTTGTTCTGTCGTTTCTGGAAAAGTAAATAATAAGAATGTACCGATTAAACATCCGCTAAAAAATGGAGATTCGGTAGAGATTTTAACCTCTCCATCTCAAAATCCAAAACGTGACTGGTTAACTTTTGCGGTAACCTCTAAGGCTCGCTCTAAAATCAAACAATCGTTGAGGGAGGAGTCTGCTAAGATTGCAGAGATAGCTAAAGAAACACTTAATCGTAGGTTTAAAAACCGGAAAATTAATGTTGAAGAGGCTATCTTGATGAAGCTCATTAAGAAAAGGGGGTATAAAACCATTACTGACTTTTATGTTGCATTAGGAGAAGAACATATTGATACAAATCAAGTGATTGATGAGTATTTAGAGTTTGAAAAACAAGAAAAAGATGGTGGAGATTCTCCGGAAACAGTAAGTGCAGAACATTTTGTTGCAGCAAATTTAGAGATAGAAGAGGCTAGTGCAAAGCAAGATGTGCTAGTGATAGATCAGAACTTGACAGGTATAGAATATAAATTAGCAAAATGCTGTAATCCAATTTATGGTGATGATATTTTTGCATATATCTCAACCCAAGGGATAAAAATACACCGTATGAGTTGCCCTAATGCACCTGAGATAATATCACGTTTTGGTTACCGAGTTATTCAGGCACGTTGGAGTGGAAAAGGTACTGACGGATATATTGTAGCAGTTCGTGTGACCGGTAATGATGATATAAACATTGTGACAGGTGTGACTTCTGTTATTAATAAAGTCCCCGGTGTAACTTTGCGATCTATCAATATAGAAACCCAGGCTGGCTTATTTCAAGGAAGCTTTGTTGTAATGGTTAAAGATACTGCTACATTAACAGGCCTTTTGAAACATATCAGATCAGTCAAAGGTGTTAAAAGCGCTGAACGTCTAACTTGACAGCACACTTTTTTTTAGCGATTTATTAACAAATATACTAGTTTATTTTACTTTCTTCCCGAAAAACTCATTGTTGTGTTAAATCGAAACAAAAAAGGCGACTTTTCTTTGTTTTCCCTTTTTTCTATGGATTTAAGTTTATATTTGCATGTCAAAACGATGGAATTGTCTGACAATTAGGCGATTGAAGAGTGTTTGTTTTTGGCATTCTGTCGTGTTTTTTTCTTATTTAGTTTTAAAGTGATTGTTTTTTTATATAATATTTAAAAATCTGTTTTTTTTACTATGAAAAGTTTTTCAAAATTATTCTGCTTGTTAATTCCTCTTCTGTTAATTTTTAGCTGTTCTGACGACAAGGAACCTACCATGCTAAAAGTACCAACGACAGAAGTAAAGTTTGATAGTTATGATGTTCAATCAAAAACTATTACTATTGAAACAAATGTTGACTGGAATATCACTACTAAGCCTTTCTGGCTTCAAGTAGAGCCCATGAGTGGTAATGCAGGTACACATGTGATAACCATTACAAGTACTTTAGCTACTAGAAATGAAAACCGTGAAGCTACTTTTAAGATTATTGCATCTGATCTGAGTAAGGATGTATTTGTCACACAGCCGGGTGTAGGGAATATAAATATTTCTGATCCTGAAATTACTTTGTTGAAAGAAGATGAGTCAGCTAAATTCGTTTTTGAAACAAGTAAAGATTGGGAAATAGAGTGTGAAGCCACATGGTTAACCATTACTCCTCTTTCTGGAAAAGCAGGAAAACATGAAATAACCGTTACGCCTAAAGCATTAAACGACGATTATAAAGACCGTATTGCTGAATTGAATATTTTATCTTTCGGTAATACTAAACAGGTGTTTGTTACACAGGAAACGGTTATCCCTTTTCATAAAGATAAAGAGGTCGTTTTACTACAAAAAGCGACTAAAGGAAAAGGAGTGGATTTGATTTTTATGGGCGAAGGGTTTATTGTGAAGGATTTAGTAAAGCATAAATCTGGTAAGTATGAAAAGGCAATGCATGATGCTGCAAATCACTTTTTCTCTATTTATCCTTATACTGAGTATCGAGATTATTTTAATATCTACATGGTTGTTGCTGAATCTCTGGAAGAAGGGGTAGGGAATAGCAAAGGGCAAGTTGATAATAAATTTGAGTCTTACTATGGAGATGGTACAATCATAAGGTGTGATGAGGATAAGTGTATTGAATATACCAAGCTAATTGGAAGCTTAAATGGAAAAGTTATTACTGATTATGACTTAAAGGATATGTCTGTGGTTTTAGTGTTAAATAGTGATAAGTATGCCGGGACGGCTAAAAAAAGATTATCGGGCTTTTCTATTGCCATGTGTCCTATGCATCCAAAACATTTTGGAGGACTTATTCATCATGAATCGGGAGGGCATGGCTTTGGTCGTTTAGCAGATGAGTATGTTAATAGTCAAAACAAAACAACATCTATTTACACTGGAGGAACAAGTTGGGTGAATATGATAAGGAGCTACCATGAAGTTGGCGGATATGCAAATGCAGACTTGACTAATGATCCCCAGAAGGTTGTGTGGAAAGATTTTTTAGAACATGAAAAATATCCAACGGTTGGCTGTTTTGAAGGAGCTGTATATTATGGTAAAGATGTATGGAAGCCTGAAGAAGTGAAAACTTGTATGGATAATAATGTTCCTTATTATAATGCACCTAGTCGTTATTCAATAGTAGCTAGAATCATGGAAATTGCAGGGGTTGACTTTTCCTTTGAAAAGTTTGTACAAATAGATGATGTGGAAAAGGCTTGGGCAGCTTATCCTAAGACGAAGAGTACAGAGATTCTACCACCTTTAGCTCCTCCAATAATTATTCCTGAATAAATAGTTTTTTGTAACTTTCTTTACAAGAAAAAAGATGAAGCTTGTTTGTGTAGACTCCAAAACACAAGCAAGCTTTTTTATGTAAACTAATTTTGGTCGTTTTACTTTTAATAATACTCTGTGTTTTATCAAAACAACCGTAAAAGCGATGCTTTTGCGGTTGTTTTGGTTATGTAAGGTTATAAAAGATATTAAGGAGTGATATTCATTGGGTTATTAGATGAAAATCTGTAAATTTGCAACTTCATAAAATTAAAATATAAAATTGTGGGATCAACAAAGTATATCTTCGTCACAGGCGGTGTTGTATCATCTTTAGGTAAGGGTATTATTTCTGCCTCGTTAGGTAAATTGCTTCAAGCAAGGGGTTATAAAGTTACTATTCAAAAATTTGACCCTTATATAAATATTGATCCGGGCACGCTCAACCCTTATGAGCATGGTGAATGTTATGTAACTACTGATGGAAGGGAAACAGACTTGGACTTAGGTCATTACGAGCGTTTTTTAAATATTAGAACCACCAAAGCTAATAATATAACTACAGGTCGTATTTACCAAAATGTTATTTCAAAGGAAAGAAAAGGAGACTATTTAGGTAAAACAGTTCAAGTCATTCCGCATATAACCGACGAAATAAAACGTAATATAAAACAGTTGGGGCTGAAAAATCAATATGACTACGTGATTACTGAAATAGGAGGAACGGTTGGTGATATTGAGTCTTTGCCTTTTATAGAAAGTGTTAGACAGTTACGTTGGGAGTTAGGTAACAGATGTGTTTGTATACATCTCACGTATGTACCTTATATTGCCGCAGCAAAAGAATATAAAACAAAGCCTACTCAGCATTCAGTTAAGCAGTTACAAGAATTAGGTATACAGCCTGATATATTGGTGTTGCGTACAGAACAAAAACTACATACATCCATTCTAAAGAAAGTAGCTTTGTTTTGTAATGTAAGTGAAGAGGCTGTGATTCAGTCTGTAGACTTACCAACAATTTACGAGGTTCCCTTATTGTTATTACAGCAAAAAATGGATGAGCTTGTTTTAAGAAAAACAGGTGAAGAGGTAGGTGTCACTCCTAAACTGGAGGATTGGAAATTGTTTTTGCATCGAAAGTCAAATGCTAAAAAGACTATTCGTATAGCCTTAATTGGTAAATACGTAGAGCTGCAAGATGCGTATAAGTCGATTGATGAGTCATTATTAATTGCTTCAATTTACAACGAACACGTATTAGACTTACATTTTATTCATTCTGAGAAAATTACGGACGAAAATGTAGCTTCTCTTTTAGGAGATATGGATGGTGTCTTAATAGCACCGGGCTTTGGTCAACGAGGTGTGGAGGGTAAGTTTAAAGCGATACGTTATGCCCGTGAAAACAATTTGCCTAGTCTGGGTATTTGCTTGGGTATGCAATGCATGGTTATTGAATTTGCACGAAACGTGTTAAACCTAAGTGACGCAAATTCTGCTGAATTTGATCCGCAGGCATCAGACAAAGTAATCGACTTGATGGAAGAACAGAAAAATGTAGTCAATAAAGGTGGAACGATGCGTTTAGGAGCCTATGAGTGTGTTTTAGATAAGAAGTCTAATACATACAAAGCATATGGTCAAGAAGTTATTCAAGAAAGACACAGACATCGTTTTGAGTTTAATAATGAATATAAAGAAGTAGTGGAAAAGGCTGGGATGAAATGTGTAGGCGTCAATCCCGATACAGATTTGGTTGAGGTAATTGAGGTTCCCTCTTTACGCTGGTATACTGGTGTTCAATATCATCCGGAGTATAATAGTACGGTTGTCAATCCGAATCCTTTGTTTATAAGCTTTGTTAAAGCTGCTATAGATTATAAAGAAGAAAAAAATATTAAGAAATAATACAAAACTGATAAATGGATAAGAATACTATCATTGGTTTCCTATTAATTGGAGTTGCACTTTTTGCTTTTAGTTGGTTCAATCGCCCCAGTCCGGAGCAAATTGCCGCCAGACAACAACAGGCACAATTAGACTCAATAGCTCAGGCAGTACAAGCTGAACGAGATATGGTTGTGAAAAAAGATTCAATTGAATTTGCGAGCCAATTAGCTGAAGCTACAGACTCTGTAAAGCTTAACTATTTTGAGAGTATGTATGGCGTTTTTGCTAGTTCTGCTAGTGGTGAACAACAATTTGAAACCCTGGAAAATGACAAAGTAAAAGTCAAACTTTCTACCAAGGGAGCATCTGTATACGCGGTTGAACTGAAAGAGTATAAGAAATATGACAATAACCCGTTAATCCTTTTTGATGGAGAGGATATGTCTTTTAATATGACGCTTATTACTGCAAGTAATCAAGTGATTAATACTAAAGACTTATTTTTTGAATCAGCAAAGGCTTCTGAAGATAACTCGGTTACTATGCGATTGTCAACCACCGGGGCTGGATATATGGACTTTATCTACACCTTACGTCCTGATGATTACATGGTTGATTTACGTATTGAGGCTGTTGGGATGAATGGAGTACTTTCTCCCAAGATGAATACCTTGGATATTACATGGGATCAACGAGTAAGGCAACTGGAAAAAGGTCGGAAGTTCGAGAATCAACATACGGGATTATTCTATAAGCTTCAGACTGCCAATGTCGAAAATCTAAATCAAAATAAAGATGAAGATAAAAGCATACCTGATCGATTAAAATGGATTGCTTATAAGAATAAATTCTTCTCAACTATTTTGATAGCTGATGATGGATTTACTGAATCTACATTAACAACAAGAATGCTTCCGGAAGATGATGCAGAGCATCTAAAGCAAATGAAAACTACTACCTCTACGTCATTTGATGTTTTAGGTAGAGATGCCACTCATTTGACCTATTTCTTTGGACCCAATAAGTACGATATGCTTAAGGCCTATGATAAGGGAGTAGTTAAAGAAGAACAATTAGACTTAGATAATTTAATTTACTTAGCACCTAAGTTTTTCAGACCAATCAACAAATATTTTATACTACCTATCTTTAACTTCTTAGGCAATCATATTGCAAATTATGGTTTGGTGATTTTTATATTAACACTGATTGTCAAAACCTGTTTGTTCCCACTTACTTATAAGTCGTATATGTCGACAGCTAAAATGCGTGTATTGCGTCCGCAAGTAGAGCAGATAAATGCGAAATATCCCAAGCAAGAACAAGCAATGGAAAAGCAGCGTGAAACGATGGAGCTATATAGCAAGGCAGGAGCTAGTCCTTTGAGTGGATGTTTGCCAATGCTTCTTCAATTCCCAATTCTGATTGCCTTGTATTGGTTATTCCCTACATCTATTGAGTTGCGTCAACAAAGTTTCTTATGGGCTGATGACTTGTCCACCTATGACTCCATTGTTAGTTGGAGTACAAATATTCCTTTCATTTCTTCGTTCTATGGTAATCATGTCAGTTTGTTCTGTTTATTAATGACTGTTGTCAATATCATCTATACAAGGTATAATATGAAGTTGACCGATACCGGTCAGCAGCAACAAATGCCTGGAATGAAAGTAATGATGTATATGATGCCGTTGATGTTCTTATTTATTTTCAATCAAAATGCCGCAGCACTAAGCTACTATTTCTTGGTATCTACGTTGATAACTATTTTACAAACAACGGTGTTCCGCTTGGCTATTAACGAAGATAAACTGTTGCTTAAGTTAGAGGAAAATAAAAAGAAACCTCAAAAGAAATCTTCTTTTATGAAGCGTTTAGAGGAAGCTCAAAAGATGCAGGAAGAGCAAGCTAAGAGACAGCAACGAAGAAGATAACAGTTGAGTGTTACTAAATCTGCTCAATAGCTGGTTTTAGAGCTGAGTGGATATTATATATAATAAAGTAAGGGGAAGCGTAGATTATGCTTCCCCTTACTTGTTGGTGTATCTTCATTGTTATTATTCAAGTCAGTAGTCGTAACATAGAAGATTTTTTGCTTGTGTTTATGAAAATAAAAAGAGTGTCTTTTAGGGATTAATTACTTTGCTTGGTAATAGTTTTTCGCAACGATATCTTCTTCAATAGGATCATCGTACTGCTTTTGAAGCTTCACTAGTTCCTCTTTTAGTTTCTTGGTTATCTTTTCATAGCCCGGTTTGCCATAGAGGTTGTTCATTTCAGCAGGGTCTGTTTTCAAATCATAGAGTTCCCATTCGTCCATGCCATAGTAAAAATGTATCAGTTTATATCTATCAGTATTTACCCCATAATGGCGGACTACACGATGTTCAGCCGGATATTCATAGTAATGATAGTATAAAGATTTTCTCCAGTTTTTTGGGTTTTTCCCTTTCAGCAAAGAAAGATAGGAGTCTCCTTGGATATCTTCCGGTACAGGTACGCCGGCTAATTCTAAGAAAGTGGGAGCGTGGTCAATGTTTTGTACCAGTTGATTTATTTCTCTTCGTTTACCTCCGGGAAAACGTGCTACTAGTGGTGTGCGATAAGATTCTTGATACATGAATCGCTTGTCAAACCAGCCATGTTCTCCCATGTAAAATCCTTGGTCAGAGGTATAGATAACCAATGTGTTTTCTAATAGACCTTCTTTCTCCAAATAATCTAAAACTTCTCCTATATTTCTATCTACCGACTTAATGACACTGAGATAGTCTTTCATATACCGTTGGAATTTCCACGCTGCCAGTTCTTCATCGGTGAAGTTTTGCTTCTTAAACTCAGCTATTATTGGATCGAAATAGGCATCCCATGCCTCTTTTTGTTCAGTTGTCATTCTGCCTGAAACGTCCACTCGCTGATACATGTCACGCCCTACAGACTCCAGCCCTTTGCTTCTTGTATGAATTTCACCTTCTTTATCAGCCATTTTTAAGTCATAGACAAGATCCATATCTTTGAGAATGTGCATTTCTTGCATACTAGCTGCTTTACGACCTTCATATTTATCAAAGAAGTTATCAGGTAGCGGAAAATCAGCATCCTCGAATGCGCCTAAATCCTGAATGTCAGGCATCCATGTGCGATGAGGTGCTTTGTGGTGAAGCAGCATGCAGAACGGCTTGTTTTTATCTCGTTTGTTCTCCAGCCACTCTAATGCAATATCAGTTGTAATATTGGTAGCATATCCCGGTTTTTCAACCTTCACACCGTTATCAATGAATATGGGGTTGTAATATTCACCTTGACCTACTAAGATGTTCCAATAGTCAAACCCGGTAGGGTCAGATGTTAAATGCCATTTTCCTACTACAGCTGTCTGGTAACCGGCTTTTTGGAGCAGTTTTGGGAAGGTTTGTTGTTCACCATCAAACCTGTGCATATTGTCTATAAAACCATTTTTATGACTGTGTTTTCCCGTTAAGAGGCATGCACGACTAGGACCACTGATTGAATTAGCTACAAAGCTGTTGTTGAAAATAACTCCTTCATTGGCAATTCTGTCGATATTAGGGGTTTGAATGTACCTTTTGTCGAACGCACTAATTGTTTGATATGAGTGGTCGTCACTCATAATATAGAGGATGTTTAAAGGTTTATCTGTTTTTTTCTGTTGTGCTTCGCACGATGTGTGAAGATTCAGACCTAAGATGGAAGCTCCCGCTAGTATTACATATTCTTTCTTTATCATAAGATGAAGTGTTTTTCTGGGTTTTTCAATAAAATTCGTACTACATGAGTACAAATTTATATATTCTGTTCTAATTTCCAAACAATTTATCTATTTCAGTTAAAATACTTTGCTTTATATGTATTACTTGTTTATGTTTACAACTAAATACTAAAAAACCTATAGCTATGAAAAAGTTATTCTTCTCTCTATTGCTAAGTTTAACTTCAATTTTTCTTTTTTCTCAAAAGGTAACTGTTATTGAGCATCCCTATTATGACGTAAAAAATTCCGGAATAGACAATATCTCACGGATTGAATTGTCAGAGGTAGATACACGCATCTATGTGCATACTACCTTTATTCATAACTGGTGGGTGAAGTTTCCTAGGAATACGTTTATTTTGCCAGAAGGAAGTAATCAGAAAATTTTAGCTATAGGCATTGAGAAAGGAGAGTTTGATAAAGAAATGTATATGCCTGAATCGAACGATTCAACTTTTGTGTTGATTTTTCCTCCGTTAGATAAGTCTGTTCGTGAGTTTGACTACGGAGAAGATGAGGAAACAATTATTTTTGGTGTGTCTTTAGATGAAAAAAAGAAAAAATCAGAAAAGCCCAATTCAATACCTTCTTCAGTGCAGGAGTGGCTGGATGCAGAGTTAGATAAAGTAAAGAATAAAGCAACCATTAATTACACTACCGGAGATTTTTTCAAGAAAGGAGTTGCTCGTATAGTAGGATATATGAAAGGTTATAATCCGCGCCTAGGATTTAGTACCGGTGTTATTTATGCATCGAATGAACTTACGCGTGAATCCTATCCACAGGTGTTGAAGATAGAAGCTGACGGACGATTTGAAGTGGATATCCCCATGCATTATCCAACCAGCTATTACCTTAGTTTAGACAAAGCTCATCTTACGCTCTATTTGGAGCCGGGAAGTACGCTAAGCATGGTCATGGATTGGGATGAGTTTTTATATGCAGATCGTTGGAGAAATAAAAGACATGATTTTAGTGGTATTGTATATGGTGGTCCTTTAGCACCTATAAATAATGCGTTGAGAGAATATCCTTCTGATGGGTATGACTGGACTGTTTTTCAAAAAGATGTGAAAGAACTTGAACCCGCTCAGTATAAAGAAAAACTACTTGGAGTTTACCGGGATAATAAGCAGAAAGTTGAGCAAGGGGCTGATGAAAAACAGTTTACAAAAAAAGGGATTCAAATGTTGGAATGTGATGCGATGATGAATCCAATGACTTTCTTAATGGATTATGTGAGCTCCAGAAGGCATCATGTAGCAGAAAATGATCCCAATTCGACTCAGGATGCCATTATTCCTATCGATTATTTTGACTTCTTGCAACAAATGCCCCTAGATAACCCTATTTTATTAGCTTCTTATCAGTTTTCTAGTTTTATTAATCGGTTGGAGTTTAGTGAGCCATTTATGAATGCTGCAAGGGGTGCTTTTACATATACTCCACCTGAAAAAGAATTCTCTGAATATCTTATTGAGGATGAGGGACTGGAACTAACCAAAGAAGAACAAACTCTAACAGCCATATTGAGAGATTCGCTGCCTAAGATGGGTGTGTTAAACGAAAGACAAAACCAATTACTTGAAGATTACAAAGAAGAGATAGACGCGTTTCATGAAAAGTATGAATCTTATTTAGATTCTTACAGGGAGAAATATTTGGAGCATCTTAATGAACAGTACAGCAGAGTAGAACAATATAAAAGATCATGGTTAAAAAAAGATTCGGTATTGACTGACGTACTAAATTTGAAACCCAACTTGGTTTATGATGTGATTAAAACTCGGGCGTTGAAGTTTGAATTTGAAAATGCCTCTAAAGAGGAGTCTGAGCAAATATTAAAGATATTTGAATCAAGCGTTAGCCATCCTTTTTTAAAACAAGAGGGTAAGCGACTTTTTGCAAAGATACATCCGGAAGTAGAGTTGGAAGCATATGAGCTGCCCGAAGGAAAGGCGACGGATATCTTTAAAGACATCATGCGTAAATACGAAGGTAAGTATGTGATTGTTGACTTTTGGGGCATATTTTGTGGTCCTTGTATTTATGGAATTGAACAAAGTAAAGAAATAAGAGAAAAATTTAAAGACGACGATAAAATAGCATTTGTTTTCATCACGAGTGTTGCTGATTCACCGCTTGACAGGTATAATAAGTTTGTTGAAGAACAAGGATTGGAGCATACATATAGATTGTCTAACGACGACTATAATTATATGCGCCAGCTTTTTAAGTTTAATGGTATTCCCCATTATGAAACGGTCAATCCGGAAGGTAAAATCATGTTGAAAGGTTTGAACTATTATAACTTTGAGCATTCATATGCTGAACTCTTTGGTGAAGAAGAGTAGGGTGAGTGTGTGAAATATTTATGGATGTTTCAATTTGTAAGTGTATGTTGTGAAAAGATGGATTTTTAAGGTGAAAAAACATGACATAGTGGCAGAAAAAAAAGACTATAGTCTTTTGACTAAAAGGGTATAGTCTTTTTGTAAAAACACAGTAGTCTTTTTATAAATTCAATACTGTCTTTTTCTTCGTTCAATAGAGCCTCTTTAATCTTCTGAGGCACAGTTGGTTAGTGTTTGTTGGTTTGCTGACAGAATGTCAGCTTACGATTTGTAACTACTTTGGTTTTTACCGACTTTTAAAACGTGTAATCTCTGTCTTTTGAGGAGTTCTCTAAACCCTTTAAATCAACCTAATAGCTAAAGCTTACTGAGATATCTTGAAGGTTTTCAATCCAAAACGAGGAATTTTCACAGCTATCGACTTTCCTTTGTCAGTGGTTTTTGCTTGGAGTGTTTCTATCACACTACCATCAAGTTCTACTTCTTCGATTTTATTGACCTCGAATGCAACGTTTATTTTCACAGGAGTATGGTCAGCTTCTGCATTAAAAAGCCGAACATATAGATTGTGGTCTTTTATTTCTACTGTTGTTATTTCATATCCTTTTTTATTGAGTGAAATGAGTGACCGCCCCTGTTCCGTTAGATTGTTTGTGTAAGTATGCACAAGAAGTGGCTCGTTCCACTTGATAGATTCAGTCCATAAACCCGCCTTATCCCACAATCCCTCGTGAGGAATAAGTGCATAGTTTATGTGCGTTTTTTCGGTTATACTATAGGTTTTATTCCACAGCCCAATCCCCGAATACTGTATGGTAAGTCCAGCCGGAAAATCATTTCCATGGGTGTAAGAGGTCGTATGGTCTGATAAAAGTGCTAGCCCATACTTGTTGTTTTTTTCCACAAAATCGACCCAATTTAAGATGATATTATGTTTGATGCTGTCCCAAGTTGAATAAAACGTGTTTTCCAAACTACTTTTACATACATCGAACGGTGCATTTTTATATACATCTTGTTCGTTCAGGACTGTTGGGAAAAGTAGCAGAAGCTTATAACGATCATTGTAGAAAGGTCTGTGGTTAGCCCCCCATACATCTTTTGCTTTGAATTCTCCTATCCCCGGATTGTCTTTCCAATCAATCTCTAGTGAGCAATTAATCTTATAGTCGCCATGGTTTAAGGTGATGAATTGTGAAACAGGGTGTTCGCCTATTTGGCTTTTTACTTCTACAGATATCTGATTGAAGGTTTTTTCTACTCTGCCAATGCTTGCTTTATGTGTTGCATTGCTGCGAAATTGATTTTCCTCGTAGAAAAAGCCCCTTAATTCACCAAATTTGAATGTGCTGCTTTCTTGCAGAAATTCTTTCTGTTTCATCTGCTTGGCAATAAGGCTTTTTATGGTTCCTCCTGCTGATAAGTCAATGGTGATTTTGTACAAATCATTTTCAATCACGTACTCGTCTGCCCCTTTTGTATAATAAGAATGACAGGTTGTTCCCATTTTCTGTTCAGGAATTTCATTGCTGTGCTTTATTCTATAAATAGAGAAACCAAATGATGGAACGGTAGCCATGAATTGAATATGTAGTTCATTGTTTTTGATTGTTTTGTGAATTGGTATGCTGTTATTATTCTCATCAATAAGGTGGAGGTTTTTACTTGCATAGTCAAGAGGAAAAACAGTTTCAACCAATTCTTCTCGAACCACTGACGTAGTGTTTGTTACTCTAATCGTGTTAACCGATTGGTCACTATCTCTACCCTGTTTGTAGTTCATTATTTTTTGAGCGATTGAATCGGTCTTTTTTGTCCATTGGCTAACGGCTTGTGCCCATGTTTTACCCTGTGGCAATTTATTGTACGGTACAATCCATGAGTCATGATGCTGAGAGAGAGCCAGCGAATACCATGCGTCTCTAAGGATAGAATCGGCTGTTAAATCACCTTCAAGAATATAATTCATGGCATTGATTTTTTCAGCCATAATCAGATTGTTCTCAGAGGCGCGTACTTGTTGGGCAATTTGCTGAAGAACCTGACTACCCCAAACTAAGCCAGGTTGAATATTTTCTTGGGTGAAATCCCAGTCATCAGTAGTTCCTCCGGATGTGATATCTTCAATATACCCTCTCCATGTTTGATAAACTGAATTGTTTTTCACGTTATCTCCTGTTCCTAACCAAGGTCCGTTATTCCATCCCGCATCTTGAAAACACATACCTACCGGATGAATAATTCCTGCCTTTTTGCATGCTTCAAGATATTCGTCAGAATTATCGTTAGCTATGGTAGTCCAAACATTATTGCCTAGTTTTTCACAGGCATAACGAGGGACGGTCAATAGCTTTGTGCCATCCGGACCTACCCAATTTACCAATTCACCTCCATAGGCGGTTGTATAGCCACCCCAGCAGGTATTGGGCGATTTCAGTACTGCATACTTATATCCAAACGATTTTAATATTTGAGGTAGGCAGCTGGTAAAGCAGGGTTCTTCGGCTGAGTAAGTTGTGAGTTTTACCTCGGGGAAATGCTTTTTTAGACGTTCTGCCCCATGTGCTAGTTGTCGGATGATACTTTCTCCCGAAATGTTGTACATGTAGGGTTGGGACAATGTGGCATTCACAAATTCTATACGTGAAGAAGAAGCTATTTTTTTAAACTTAGCATATGCTTCCGGAGTTTCCTTATAGGCTATATCCCATGTTTCCGGCTCTATTTCAAGGCATATTTTCCATTCAGGAAATTCGGACAGTTTATCAACATAAAACTGTGTGTTCCATAGCGGATAATGTCCGTATATTCCTCCATGATAGCCGTCAACGAAATAGGCATTTTGCCCATAGCCCATTGAAGAGATAATGCCTAAGATTATAAGAAGTATAATCTTTTTAATCATTGTCCCATTTGTTGTTATAATGGTAAGTTCACTTCAAGCGGTGTGTTTAGACTTGTGAAGCAATTCAGGACTTCCATTTTCCCATCTTTAGGCAGTGTGATACGGAGTGTCTTTCCGGCATGGAAGACGTATTGGTCGTTCTTTATTTTTATGGTATATGGTATGTCTGAAGTGTTGGATATTTCATAAACGCCTTTTTCTTCATTGATGGTTTTAATATCGAGTGATGCTTTGAATAGTTCGGTCAGATGTTCTGCCTTGCCCGCCATTGTACCGTTGAAGTAGGCTACTGAGCGTTTAGCAAAAAGTGCATCTTTGATTCCTTTTTCAGAACGTTCAGCTACAAAGACCAACGTAATAGGGCGTGAAAGCTTATGACCGCCATAATCATATCTTACTATATCATGTATATCACTGTTGCCCATAAAGGCCAAGTCTAAATTTTTACACCAATCAAATGTAAGGGGGTAATATTCTTTATGGTTAAACACTTCTACTCCATGAATTTTATTTGCTTTAATAAGGCTATCATGCACCGGGTAAAAGGTGGATTTATTGTCCGGCCATCCCGGATGATTCCACATGATAAACCCTCCTTGTTCCACTGCAATATCAATGGCTTCTACCGGATCTTTTACATCCATCGCATTGGCATCTTTAATAAATAGGGCATTTAAGTGACCGATGGGCTTAGCGCGAGTTATTTCTGTTCCTTGTATGACAATGAAACCCAGTCCATCACCTCTTTTCTTGGCGATTTTGAACGATTCGTTTAAGTCACCTAAGACGGTGCTTTTATGAGGACGATACTCGATATGGTCAGTAATGGCAATAGCATCCAGTCCTTCTTGCCATGCTTCTATCACCCGAATGTCCGGCCATACTTTTCCGTCAGAAAAGACGGTGTGAATATGGAAGTCGCATTTTAGAGTTTGGTATCCCGGTATGTCAGGGATTCTGATAATTTCACGAATGTTTGCTTGATTCATTTCCGTTACTTTATATACATCGTCATTTCTGAGTTGTGCATGTATACATACGGAAAAAGTGGTCAAAAGTAGTAAGGTGATGATTTTTTTCATGGTTATTAGTTTTGGTTTGTAAATCCAAAGATACTACTTAAACTGTTTTTTTACAGCTATATGGTGTCAATAGTTTCTAAAATGAGTAGGAGGTTGAAGAACTAGCTTAAAAGGATATATTATAAAAATGATTAAATGACACATTATTCATGAATAACAAGGTGAAAATGCATGCATTCTATGATGTTATAGATGGAGTTATAAAGAAAAAATGTAAATTTGTCAAGTTCAAAAAAACATATAAGTATGAGGCGAGTTTATTTACTTTTTGTAGCAATTTTTGCTGTATTTGCTACCCAAGCGCAGATTTTAACTCCGATAAAGTGGGAGATTAAATTAACAGACCCTGAATCGGCAGTAAAGGAGCTGATTTTGAAAGCGACAATGGACGATGGTTGGCATGTTTATGATATGAATCTGCCCGAGGGAGGTCCTGTTTCAACTGCCATAAGCTTTGAAAAGCTTGTTGGTGCTGAGTTGGTTGGTGAAACCACTACATCTATTAAGCCGGTTGCTGTACATGATCCTCAATTTAACATGCAACTTCGCTGGTATGAAGGCAGTGTGTCTTTTATACAGAAAATAAAGGTGACTGATGCCAAGCGCTTTCAGGTAGTTGGTGAGATAGAATACATGGCTTGTAATGATGAAACTTGTTTGCCTCCAGAACGTGAAGAGTTTTCTTTTAACAGCTCGCATATCACCCATATAGCAGATGTAGCTGCACCGGTAACGCCTGAAGTAGTAGCTGAAGCAGATGCTGAAACTGTAGTTGAAGAATCAATGGATGCACCGACTGAACAAACAGTTGAAACAACAGAAAGCAGCTCTCTCCCCACTGATAAACTAGCAGATGTGTCATTCTTATGGAAACCGGTTATTCAGGAGTTAAACTCTTTTGGTGAAAGCAGTGTATCTGCAAATACATCCTGGATTTATATTTTTATTTTCGGCTTTATCGGTGGTTTAATTGCTTTGTTAACTCCCTGTGTATGGCCCATGATTCCGATGACAGTGAGCTTCTTCCTTAAAAGAAGTGGAAATCGGAAGCGTGCTATTCGTGATGCCTTTACTTATGGACTCTCTATCATTGGAATTTATCTGGCATTAGGTCTGTTGATTACAGGTGTATTTGGTGCAAGTGCATTGAATGACCTTTCAACAAATGCCGTATTTAATATATTGTTCTGTCTTTTACTGGTTGTATTTGCAATTTCGTTTTTTGGAGCTTTCGAGATGGTATTACCTTCTTCATGGACCAATAAAATGGATAGCAAAGCAGAAGCAACATCCGGATTGTTGAGTATTTTCTTTATGGCTTTCACACTTGTGTTGGTCTCGTTCTCATGTACCGGTCCTATCATTGGGACACTATTGGTGCAAGCAGCGGCCGATGGTGCAGCTATAGGTCCGGCTATCGGTATGTTTGGCTTTGCGTTGGCACTTTCTATACCGTTTGCGATGTTTGCCTTGTTCCCCTCTTGGCTGCAAAGTATGCCTAAATCCGGAGGCTGGCTTAACTCAGTGAAAGTTGTATTGGGATTCTTAGAACTAGCTTTAGCCTTAAAATTCCTTTCTGTAGCTGACTTAGCTTATGGATGGAGAATCTTAGATAGAGAAGTATTTATCGTATTATGGATTGTGATTTTTGCCCTACTAGGCTTATACTTATTAGGTAAACTTAGATTCAGACATGATAGTGAAGTAAAACATGTATCTGTAACACGTTTATTCTTGGCCATCATATCATTTGCTTTTGCCATTTATATGGTGCCCGGATTATGGGGAGCTCCGTTGAAATCTATCAGCGCATTTGCTCCACCGTTATATACGCAAGATTTTAACTTGTATGACAGTGAAGTGCATGCCCATTTTGACGACTATGAGTCGGGTATGGAATATGCAAGAAGAAATAACAAACCGGTTATGATTGACTTTACCGGCTATGGTTGTGTGAATTGCCGGAAGATGGAAGCGTCTGTATGGACAGATCCGAAGGTGAAACACCTGCTGGAAAATGAATATGTACTCATCACACTGTATGTTGATAATAAACAAAAACTTCCTGAAGTGATTGAGGTAGAAGAGTATGGCAAAGTTCGGAAACTGAAAACACTTGGAGACAAGTGGAGCTATTTGCAGCGTAGTAAGTTTGGTGCTAATGCGCAACCCTTTTATGTTCTGTTAGATACTGAAGGAAAACCTATTGGTCCTCCGTATGCTTATGATGAAAATATATCTAAGTATATCGAGTTTTTAACTAACGGGCTGAAAATATATAAAGAAAAAGTAACTAATTAATGCATACTCGAGAAGAGAAAATGGAGGCCTTCGGGCGTTTGCTGGATGTACTGGATGACTTACGTGAAAAGTGTCCGTGGGATCGCAAGCAAACGAACGAGAGCCTCCGTTCAAATACCATCGAAGAGACGTACGAATTGTGTGATGCTATCATTCGTGGTGACGATAATGATATCAAAAAAGAACTGGGTGACTTGCTTCTACACATTGTGTTTTATTCAAAGATAGGAGAGGAGAAGAACTCTTTTGATATTAAAAATGTGTGTGATACTTTGTGTGAAAAGCTAATCTACCGTCACCCACATGTTTATGGTGATGGAACAGCCAATAATAGCCATGCGGTAGAATTAACTTGGGAGCAGTTAAAACTGAAAGAAAAAGGTGGCAATAAAACAGTCTTAGAGGGTGTTCCTTCCGGACTTCCTTCTATTGTTAAAGCTCATCGTATACAAGATAAAGCACGTAATGCAGGATTTGACTGGGAAGAGAAAGAACAAGTCTGGAGTAAGGTGTACGAGGAATTGGAAGAACTGATTAGCGAAGTGAAAAATAACAATGTAGATCGGATGGAGGCTGAGTTTGGTGATTTCTTTTTCAGTTTAATCAATGCTGCCAGGCTCTATAAAATAAATCCGGACAATGCATTAGAGCGAACAAACAGGAAGTTTATAGATCGGTTTAACTACTTGGAAAGCGCCGCCAAATCAGATGGAAAGTCGCTGAAAGATATGACTTTGGAAGAGATGGATGTTTACTGGGATGAAGCGAAGTCGAAAGAACTTTAAAAAAACTTATCTTTGTCGATTGAACCACTACTTGAATTTTATATGCACATTCTGGGTTTACTTTTACTGATTGCTTATTTAGGCGGAAACACTTATATATATATTCGTGGCTTTTCATTCTCATTGTTAAAAAAGAGTAGAAAGACCTTTCGTGTTTTATATAGTGTCTTATATTGGTTTCTTACTTTGCTGTTTTTAATGGCACTGGGTCTGCGTAATTGGCTATTGCCCGAATGGTTAGGACATTCTATGTATCAAATAGGGCATGTATGGCTTGCCTTTACTTTGTATATGCTTCCCCTATTACTTCTTTCCGAATTCATTCGACTTTTTAAACCTTCTTTCAATAAGGGCTTCTCAATCTCTTTTTTTATAACAATCATCGTTTTAGGTATAGGCTATTACAATTATCTTCACCCGGAAGTAACTTCGGTAAATATATCCATAGATAAGCCATTAGCTGACTCTCAGAAAGAATATAAAGTGGTGTTATTAAGTGATCTGCATCTGGGGTATGGAAGAGGGACGAGTGCCATTCGTCACTATGTGAAAATGGTGGAAAAGGAACAGCCGGATTTAGTGCTTATTGCAGGAGATTTGATAGATAATAGTTCTGAAGCAGTCAGCCGTTTGCACTTAGACCGGGAATTATCTAAAATGAAAGCACGTGATGGGGTGTATGTCGTATTGGGGAATCATGAATACATCAGTGGGGTAGAAGGAAGTATGGATTTTTTAAGTCGTTTGCCATTTCACCTTTTACGTGATGAAGTGTATACACTTCCCAATGGTATTCAGCTGATTGGTCGTGACGACAAGTCTAATTCCGGAAGAGAATCTGTCAAGCAATTAGCTGAGAAAACTGCTTTAGATGCCCCCATTATCTTACTTGATCATCAACCTTTTGAAACCGAACAAGCAGAGGATGCAGGAATAGATTTGCAGGTTAGTGGACATACCCATAATGGTCAGCTATGGCCTTTTACACTAATTACCCGTTCATTGTTTAGAGTGAGTTACGGTTATCAGCAATTTGGCAATTTTCACCTTTATGTATCTTCCGGTTTAGGTTTGTGGGGTCCTCCATTGCGTATAGGGACAAAAAGTGAATTGGTGGTGTTAAACTTGTCTTTTAACTGATGCGCGTATTTTTCACTTCAATATTTGGACAGATTTTATTAAATGCTTTCATCGTTGTTCGAGGGCGAAAAATGTTGCCTAAGAAAAAACAACGCATCTCCCTTTATGTCTTTGTGGCTTTAGAACTCATATTGTTTTTTACCGGCTTTTTCTTTTATTCTTATCTGCCGGATAATTGGTTGGTTCTTATCTTGGGTGTTTGTAATACCTGGTATATTGCGACTATCTATATTACTTTTCTGTTATTGCTGGTTGAGTTAATACGCTTTTTGAATAAGAAGTTTTCCTTGTTTTCTTCACAATTGATATTAAAGCTTAAACGTATTCAGGCAATTGTTTTTGGAGGAATACTACTGGTTGTATTTGCACTGTTGGGTTATGGTTATTATTGTGTGTTGAATCCGGTTGTAACACATGTATATGTTGACTTATCCAAACAACATGCTCCAACGGATAGTATAAAACTACTAATGATGACAGATCTTCATATTGGTGAGTTGATAGGGGAGCAAACATTGACCAAGTATGTGGACTTAGCAAATTCGCAAGGGGCTGATTTGATGGTGTTAAACGGTGATATAGTCGATTATGAATTGCGCTTTGCTAATCGGGCTAATGCACCTCAGCTACTGAGTAAACTACACGCCCCATTAGGAGTTTATGCTATTTTAGGCAATCATGAGTATAGAGCTAGCATACATGCTAAAAAGAAATGGTTGAAAGAAATAGAAGGAATAACCTTATTGGTTGATTCAATCGTTTCGCCCAATGGAGCATTTTATTTGGTAGGACGAGATGACTATATTAATAAAGCACGTAAATCGTTACATCACTTATTGCAAGGTGTTGAAAAAGAAAAACCTGTAATCGTAGCCGACCATCAACCGGCAGCTATACATGAAATGCTGATGAATAAAATTGATTTAGGCATTCATGGACATACGCATGCCGGGCAGCTGTGGCCCAATAACTGGCGACTCCAATTGGTATATGACTTCATCTATGGACTTCACCGCAAAGGAAACACTCAATTCTATGTGTCTAGTGGGACAGGTAGTGCCTATCCTCCCGTTCGTGTCGGCACTTGTTCAGAAATAGCTGTATTGCATATCCATTACTAAGTTATCAATAAAAACAAGAGCCTGCATCGCGCAGACTCTTGACATCACACTAGGTAAACGATAGATTGTTAATCAATAACTATATCTATCGATTGAAATAATCTGTAAATAAGATTTAAATTATAATCTGTGGCTGTTTTTTCCCAGGGTGTCTCTTCATCGTTTGTTTTTCCGGTTTCAAGTGAGTGCTTTTTGTTTTCTCCCTTGTATATAGAAACACTCCATTGAATCATGGGATTGTTTGGATAGTCTTTCTCCCATTTTTCCACCCATTTATCAGCTACTTCTTTTTTGCCTATTTTCTTTAGGGCTATAGCAGTGAGCAAGTCTGTTGATGCTATGCCTTTGTTTTCATCATAAGCTTTAGCTATTTTTTCATAAAGCTCTTTTGCTTTTTGAGGATCAGAAGCCATTGCTTCCATAAAATCTTCTAAACGATAGTCAATCAATTCATCATAAGGCTTTCCAACTCCTAAGTTTTCTTTCCATTCTTTAGAGTCGTGTATGGAAGCAATAGATGAGCGATATTTCTTTTTCTTTAAGAGTTCAATCGCTTTGTATAAATTAGCATCTCTATATAAGCCTCTTCCAGCATACGCACCTTCGTTGGGTAGAACAGTCATTTTTGATAATAGAGAAATACATGCATCATACCTTTTGGTCTCACTTAAAGCTTTTGCATATTGTAAGCCTATAATGTAATTATCAGGATACTGTTTATAATATGCTTTAGCTGTATTATAGGCATCTTCCCATGCATTGATTTCCATATAGTATTTGATAAGTTCTTGTCCAACTCTCCAGCTTTTATCCAAACCCTCTGCCTTTTTTAAATCATCGAGTCGGTCTTTAGTTGCTTTTAAGGAGGCTCTGTATAGGTAGAAAGGCATATAATCCGATTGTTCTTCAACTTTTAGCAGTTCAATGGCTTTGTTCTTGTTTTCTAAATGATGCCAAAGCATTGCCTGATAATATGCCGTTTTCCAGGATGGACTTACCTCATGCGACCAAGCTAATGCTTGTGTGCTTTCTGGACGAAATGGGAAAACACCTTCAGGTGAAAGTTCGTTTGATTCCTTAACAAGTGCTATTGCCTCTGCCTTATTCCCATTCAGATGAAGTAAATATGCTTTGTGATAGCCTGCTATAGGATATTTAGGTACCATAGAGAGTAATTCTATGGCATCGTCGAAACAGCCAATGGATTCATACCAACAGGCTAGCTCCATATAAGTTTCTTCAGGAAGTTCATTTCTTATTAAAGCAGCAAAAGAGTCTTGAGTATTGATTTTGTTACCATATTTATATCCTTCATAGCGAGTGAAATGGTCTAGTGGTAATATTGCTATAAGTTCATTATATAGTTTGGAAAACTCATCAAGCTGGTCTGTGTGACGGTAACATACAAGCAGCTCGTGTAGAGCCTCTAAATTTTCGTTATTGAATTGAAGACTTTTCTGAGCATAGTGAATGCCTTTCTTCCACTCTTTCTCACGAATGAAAATGCCTGCCAATTTAGCGTAGGCCGCAGTGCGCATGGATAAATCGTAAGTTGCCACAGAGAAACCATCTTTTGCATCCGTGAAATGACCTAGTACCATGTTGTTTAGTCCATAAATGTAGTTGATATTTCCATCATAAGCATTAATAGATAATCCCCTACGGCATAAGTCTAATGATTCGTTATAACGACCTAATTGATAATATAGAGAGGCTAAGCGAGTAATTGCAGGAAGAAAGAACTGGTCTTTTGATAAAGAATTTTTCAAGTCTTCCTCGGCTTTGTCATATATATGTTGATTCATTAACTGCTCTCCACTTAGGTAAAGTCCGTAAGCTGAATTCCAATCAAAATCACTAGGAGCAATCATGGGACGATTCATAATATTATCTTCTTCCGCTTCTGAATATACAAGGTCGTTGTCGCCTATGACTATCTTAAGTTTTCCGTTAGTGATTGATGGAGTTAGAGGTAAGGACTTTTTCCAAACCTGTAAAGTCTTAAAATCAACCGTTTCTTCTTTCACTTGTTCATTATCAACATAAATTTGTATAGAGGTAGATAAGTCACTTAAAGGAGAAAAGTAAAGTTCTAAAAACTCTTTTTCCCGTTTCACATTTAATGCTCCAATCCGGCTTGCTTTGACTATACCTTTCGTGTCGGCTACAGGATACCAGTATTCATTCCATGAGTCTGTTTGGCCGGGTTGGAATGCAGTATGTTTGAATGGTGTTTTTGCACTGACCGTTCCGGGCTGATTATACATACGACCGGACTGTAGCTCTATATACTGACCGTCATTGTCAGTCAGTAAGTCTTCCCAAATAGAGCCTTGGCGAGCTAAACTCCATGTGAAAATTTTCATGCCTAGTTTTTCGTCGTAGTCAGAATGATGTATTGAACCATGATTATCATCATGCCAGAAAATTCCGTAGAAATCATTGTACTTTCCAAGTACATGATATGATTTGCTTCCACCAAAATCTAAATTATTATACCAAGATATGTCACGTCCTTTTTCGTCAATAGGAAAAGAATAAAGATCCCCTCCGTGGCTAATGAGGTTAGTGCCCGGATAACAGAGTTCAGCATTTCCCAATGCTTTATATCCGGCATTCATCCATTGGTAGTAAGGTTGGTCAATCGAAGAATTATTAAACCAAGTGGTTTTAGTGGAAAAATAAGCTTTGTCTTTAGGTAAATTTATTTCTACAGTCCAGGTGGTGCGAGTGATAAATTCGAAAGAAGATATATAACAACTGACGCTACCATCCGGCTTTACAGTCGTAAAATAATCAACCGGAGTAGCCGAAGTGGGAGCATGGCCAATGATACCAAAGTTAAATTCAATACCTCCCGATACCCAAGGTCCACGCATGGCTATATCTCTGAATTTTACTACATTGTTATTATAGATAAACTCTTTGTTATTCACCTTGTCAATAGCTCCCCAGACCTTTCCACCGATTTCCGGAAAGATATTCACTTTGATATAGTCATTTTCAAGCTCAATGACTTTCCAGTTTTGATCTACTTTATCAATAGAAAATCCATCAAAACGGAAATATGGATAATATGCATTACTAGGGATAGGCACCGGGTTTGGATCGTGAAATCCATATGTTGACATCTTGTGCTCGGTCTCCCTTACCTCTGCCTTTTGTCCAAAAGCAGGATGAAGACTAAATAACAAAGTTAAAAACAGTACAAAGTATTTCATGATTTTATTTTCTTGATAGTATTAATAGCCAACCTTCTTTACTTTTCACAGGTATAGCTTCACCCACTTTAAATTCTCTTTTCTCTTGGAAATCTTGTACAAAAGGAGCTTCAATATGTACATCAGCCGGAGACATGCCTAATGATTCCCAATCAATGGTTAGCTTGATATCTGTGTCTTTTTTATCAAAGTTAGCAATAGAAATAAGAACTTTGTCCTTTTTAACGTATGCAGTTGCTTTTACTAAGTCATCTGTCGTTTTTATAGGACATTTTTCATCCCAATAGCCAAGCATTTCTGCATCTTCTATTCCAAAATCTTTCCATAAGGCCCATACTGGTATTGGTGAATAGTTCCCATATGAGTGTCGGGCTGTAGTTCCATATATCATTCCTAAGAATCGGTTACCTCCATCTTGTAGCATTTCGCTCATGACACCAAAAGGTATTCCTGAAAATGTAACGAACCATTCATCGGGCATCATATCATTATATTTAAAACTTTCGCCAAACCATAAGCGGTCTACATACGGGAAGAAATCAGTATATTGATTGGCCGGTCCTATTGAATATCCGGTGTTTGAGTGTAAATCAATAAGTGGAGAATCTTTATACTGACTCATGATTTTACGCATACGTTTCATCACAGTTCTATCAAATGAGACATCATCCAGATAAATACCATCTATATCATAGTTTTCTATCATCCATCGCAGACCTTCCAAGTAATAATTTATCCAACGTGAGAATCCACTGAGAACCAAAGCTGCATCAGAAGTTTCGTTGGCTAGTTCAGTATACCATGCGGGTTTGTAATTATCAACTAAATGTTCGCAAAGCCAAGGAATGCCATAACCTACTCCGGGAGCAAATATTTCATGGTTCATGCTTTTTAATGCATAAATTTCTTCCGTATAATTTGTCAGTTCACGTACTGTATAGTATATCTTTACTTTGCGGTCATGTTGATGTTGGTTTTGAATGAACTGAATAAGTGAGTCACGAACGATGAACGGGTAATTGATTACCGGATTCAAAATTTGAGCGTGATGTAAATTATAGATATTAGCCCCTTCTTTTGCAGCTTTTTCAAATCCATCAGGCTTTGCATGATGATATCTCTCTGAAAAATGCTTAGAAGGGTTAAGGTCCTTGAGAGGTGTAAGTAAAAGAGCAAACTCAAAATCTTTTTCTGTTGGCGATATAAGTGAACTACCTGTACTGGCAATAACCTTTGCTTGTTTTTGCTTTGCTCCGGATACAGAAATACTGCCTTTACCATCATTTGCCCATACTTGAGGAGGAGCTGGTTTATAATCATTGATAAGGGGGCCATGATAGCTGCCTCCTCTGTACTCTACATGCATTCCGGCCTTTGCATTTCCCATCCAGTAACTATCCCAAGGGCCTTTCCAGTCCCAGTGGTGTTGACTTGGGCAACACCCTCCTTTAAATCCTACTCCCATGAAGTATTCAGATACATAAGGACTATATTCAGTCACTAATCTTATATCTTTTACAGGAATGGATTTATTGGAAGATACTTTTAAGTTATATCTGATATAGCCATCATATTCCATGTATGCTGAGCAAATAAAATTGACTTCTTCTTGTGTGGAAGAACTTTCCCATCTTACTAAGCCATCTGCCTCCTTAGTGATTTTAAGGTTGTCAGCATTGAAAATTATTTCTCTTTGTTCAGTTACAACAATGAAACTTATAGGAGAGGACAATACTTCTTGTTCGTTGATAAGAATGGATTTTGGTAGCCCGTTTTTTTCCACTTGAAGATGTTTGCCGGTTGCTATTACTTCATTATCAACAACGCTCATTGCATTGTATGGCTCTACCGGTAAATTATCTTCACCTATTCTTGAATTTAGCCATCTTAGTCTTGCATGACGCCAAAGTTCTCCGTCTCCTTTGTCTGCTAAGACTTTGTTTTCAACATGGATGTTTACGTTGATTGTTCGTGGAGAAATACCATCTGCAGTCAAAGTGACAGTCCCGGAGTATTTTCCGGTTTGGGCATTTTCAGGAATCTGTACGCCGCACCATAATGCTTGAATATTATTTTTAGCAACGTCAATATTGAAATTTATTTCTTTACCATCCCAGTTGACTCCTTCTTGATTAAAGCATGTGATTTCATTGCTCGCTATAATACTGCTTCCATTCGTCAAATCACTAAACTTTAATTTGATATTCTGAACATGCTGATGAGCTGCCCATATTCCTATTTGCCAAACGTAATATTCATTGCGCAGAGCTATTCCACTGAAATTGTCAGAAGCACCTTGTTTAATCCACTTAACAGGCAGACTATAATCTAATTTTATAGGAAAAGCCCTGTCTTCTGTAAAAACAACCGGATTTTCAGGGTATTTCTCCTTCATAGCATCGGTTTCTTCTTGAGTAGCAACAACTCCCATTGCCGTGAGATAATCAAAGCGTGTTCGGCTTTCAAATCGTAGAACTTTGGCTTTTGGAAACGTGGTCATATCTTCAGATAAAGATGCTTTCCAAGATTCATCTGCTTCATATAAAGGGGGTAGGTAGTCATTCCAAGGTTTTCCATAGCGTGCATCATCCCAGTTTCTTCTAAACTTATACGGTAAGTAGTAAATATAATACTCTTGTGAATTAGCAGGTTCAAATAAAATACGGCCTCTTTCTGATGTTAGCTCTCTGACAATAACATTTTTAACTTCTTCGCCAGTATGAGCGTCGACTACCAGAATTTTTTTCTCATCTGGTCTCAAGTCAGCTCTACGCCAAGGTAAGTCAGCAAGAGCTGCTTTTGAATCAAGTTTGTCTAATTTAATAACCGCACGGTGATTCCCAAACATGTCAGCTACCCAAGGGTCAGATGCGATAGTAAAAGGTATCCCATCCGGTGAAAAACTTTCGTATTTGCTATTACCATCTTTGTTGATAGATTTTGTACCTATGCAACTTATGAGTAAAAAAAAGGAGAATAATGCTACTAAGTGCTTCTTCATATTGTTTAATTAAATAGGTAATTAGTCTTTATCGTTTTCATTAATTAAGGTCGAGCATATTTTTTTTCAATCTCCTTAGTATAAATATCTTTTTTGATGGTTAATCATTTCAATAATAGCATCTTTGATATAAGGAGATAATAAAAGTAGCTAAAATAATGCATCTTAATCTACATTACAGTTCTATATTAAAGACTCTAATAATTAAATATTAGATAATGAGTAAAAAACAAGAGCCTGCATCGCGCAGACTCTTGACCTCATGCTAAAAACGAATACCTACTTATTTGCGGATAGATAATCAGAAGTCGTTACTTTATGATTCTCTATGTTTACCTCTTGTGTAGTATAAACATAGAGATAATAAAAAAGCCTACTATAAGGTCTATAGTAGGCTTTTGGGATAGGTGTATTTTGTTTTTTTATTTAATAGAGGCGGTACGCTTGTCGGTCGTTTCGGGGAAGTTGAAAGCTTTGGCATACTGTTCTTTGTCAGATAATACTTCAATAGCTTTATCTAGTACTTTGTCGTCCTTGAGTGCCTCAATAAGACTTCCTCGTTGATAGTAGTAACGTTTTAAAATCTCGCTTGATAGTAACTTCTTTATTTCCTTACTGTGTTGTTGAAGAGCTCGATCTAGGTTCGGGGTGAATTTTTCTTCTAACTGTTTGAATAATACTGAATCACTTTCAAGCCAAAACCCTTCAATCTCAGCTATATCTTTGAGGTTTTTCAATACTCTTGAGCTTTGGCGGTCATACGTGAAATTCTTTTCTTTTGCATAAGCACAAAACTCCGTATAATCTTCATCAGATAAAACAAATTCTTCCGGTTGAGCAATGGTTGGGTGTTTTCTAACCCATTCGGTAATAAAGTCAAAAACCACATAATCTGCATCCATCATCATATAATACATCAAGGTGGGTTTTTTGTCTTCCTCCAATTCTATATCAGGTCGAATACCCCCTCCATCACGCACAGGACGCCCTTTCGAGGTGTAATAAACGTTGGTCAAACTGTCTGGAACAACTGAGGCTGTGCCATCTTCATTCCTGTGTGAGTAATCTAATTGTTGGATGCAACGTCCACTAGGTATATAGTATCGGCTGATAGTAACTTTTAGCTTCCCTTCATAAGGCAGGTCACGCGTGCTTTGAATTAGCCCTTTTCCATAAGAGCGTTCACCAATGAGTACTGCGCGATCTAAGTCTTGCAAAGCACCGGAAACAATTTCTGCGGATGAAGCAGTTCCTCCATCTATTAATACAGCAATGGGCATCACCGTGTCGATAGGTTCGGATGTGTTTCGGTAGATGCGATCCCATTGTTTTATCTTACTTTTTGTCGAAACAACCTCTTTCCCTTTTGGAGTAAAGAGATTGACAATCTGAACAGATGCTTCCAACACACCACCACCATTTCCACGTAAGTCTAAAATGAGCGATTTAATGTTCTTATTTTTCTTCAGGTCTTCAAAGGCTTTTTTAACCTCCAATCCACTTTTGTCTGTAAAACTTGATAAGTAAATATATCCAACGCCATCTCCACGCACTCCGTAATAGGGAACTTGGTCGGTTGTGACAGCTTTGCGAAGAAATTCAAACTCCATTGGTTTCTTTTCTCCTGGTCGACTAATCTTTATACGTACTTTACTGTTGGGTACACCTTTCAATAGCTCACTAACCTTATCGCTAGATGACTTGGTTACATCTACTGTATCTATCATTAAAAATACATCTCCAGCCTTTAGTCCGGCTTCAACGGCCGGAGAGTTAGGAATGGGTTCCATAATAACTACGCCGTTGTCCCGTTGACGTATATATGCACCGATGCCTCCATATTCACCGGTGGCAATCATTTTCAAATAATCCATGTCTTGCTCCGGAATGTACTCTGTGTAGGGGTCTATCCCATTCAGCATGGAATTAATGCCTCGTTTAATCGTTTGTTCCACATTGACAGTATCCACATAGAACATTTCCAACTCTTTGACTAAGGCGTTGAATATTTCCAGGTTCTTACTTACTTCAAATGTATTGTCTTTTTGTTGAGCAATCGTCAAGTTGCTTCCCATGAAAAGAAGAAGTAAGAGGAGAGTTAGATTACGTATGAAGCGATTATTTTGTTGTATTTTCATAAAATTCTATTTGCTTGAATGGGTAAATATAGGACAATAATATGTCTCTAAGCGAGTATTTCACTTACTTTTAACTTTATTTCAGCCCATTTTTCATTCGGTAGTTCTGCACCTATAATAGCAACAGCTTCACCTGCTAATAAAGAACCAATATGACCTGCTTGTTCAAGTGAAGCGTTGACAGATAATCCATAAAGGAATCCGGCTGCAAAATGGTCTCCGGCACCGGTTGTATCCAGTGGTGCGCCACCATAGACAGGAACTTGTATGCTTTGTCCTTTACTGGATATTAAAGCTCCTTTACCTCCAAGCGTAACTATGGATATGTCAACCATTTCTGAAATTTGCTTGATTGCTTCGTGGGCATCTAATCCGGTAAAAGCTTTAGCTTCACTTTCGTTAGAGAAAAGAATATCTACGTATTGGGGAATAACCTTGCTTAAAAGAGGCTTGAATGCATTTACAATATTGAAGTTAGATAAGTCTAAAGCAACGGTCAGACCTAATGCTTTGGCTCTTTTAATGATTGGTTCAAAAAAGAGGTTGTTCACAATCAGATATCCTTCAATATAGATACAGTCGTATTGTAATAATGTTTCGTCTGAAACATCTTCGGAAGTAAGTGTGGCGGCTGGCCCTAAGAAAGTTCCCATTGTACGCTCACCATCCGGAGAGATAAGCACCGTGCAGCATCCTGAGATACCATCAGTCTTTACCATATAGGTGGATACGTTCGATTGGATGACTTCCTGTTCATAGTAGCTCCCTTTCTCGTCACTGCCTACTTTTCCTACAAAACCGGTTGTGCCACCTAGTTTTGCAATGGCTCGAATTGTATTGCAAGCGGATCCTCCGGGTGCTTTACTTTGCTTGAGGTCTTTTTGTGACTTTTGTATGGCAATCATCTGATTCTCATCAATCATATCCATTGCACCTTTTTCTATATTCACTTCTTTTAAAACCTTCTCATCTTCTAATTGCAGCAAAACATCTACTAAAGCATTGCCGAAGCCAATAATTTTCATAATTTTTTAGGCAAAGATATTGCATATTTCGAAAACAACCTTTACTTTTGCAGTGCAATTTAAGAAAGGGCTTGCTGAAAAGCCCGGATAAACATTCTTCCTTAGCTCAGTTGGTTAGAGCACCTGACTGTTAATCAGGGGGTCCTTGGTTCAAGTCCAAGAGGAAGAGCAGGAGAGGGGTCTGAGTCAGGCTCCTCTTTTTTTATACCTTGTTTGTTACTTAGAATTACCTTAAAACATGTCAAAAGAAAATATTCATTCAAATGATTGGATAATTAGAAAAATACTACTAAGTTTGCAGCGCTTTCAAGGGAATTTATCTCATATTATTGAAAGTATAAACATTCTTCCTTAGCTCAGTTGGTTAGAGCACCTGACTGTTAATCAGGGGGTCCTTGGTTCAAGTCCAAGAGGAAGAGCAAAAGAGGAGTCTGGGGTCAGGCTCCTTTTTTTATGCCTTTCTGTTTCGTTCCTTTCTGAACTTCATTGAACCACTGTAATCACGAGTATCCAATCATTTCCTTTTCCTGATGTGTTCGGTTTAGCATAAAATGAACCCTGAGCTTCATATTCTCCTACTTGAGAGTACACACCTGTTCGAGGGTCATACCAGCGTATTAGAACCTTCTTATCCTTAGGAAAAATATCTAATGAAACATCTACCGGATTTCCATTGGGAAGGTAGATGAAAACATACCCATTACCTTTGGTGGCAACAGCTTTGTCGTGCATATTTTCCTGTGGCGTTCGGATTATTTCATTGGCAGGAACACGGCTATTGTAATCGTAAGACTCCATTAAGCGACGGGCATGAATGAGTTGGTATGCTCCGGGAAGATCTAAATCATCTAACCAACTATTGCGTGCTTCACCCACAGCTTCATACTTGGGAGACAAAAATTGCCAAATTGCATGACATCCATAGGTGTGTCCGGCTGCTCCTGAAAAAAGACTCCAATATAGTGCCTGGCGGACATGTGAATCGTCAAACCAGGTGAGTCCTGGACAGTCATTCCCCCTGAAGGGGTGATCTTCGTAACATGGCTCCATGTTAATACATGGTTTGTGAGGTTTTCTTGTGTAGTCACCAACCAGAAGTTTATTGAAGATATCAAAACTAGAGTGGGCATGTCCGGTTTGGCAGCTATTGAAATCCAGCCAGTCTTCATGATGAAACCAGCTGCCGGATGTATTGCTGCCTAATGGATGAAAAGTCATCAGGTGGTTTGTATCAACAGAGCGAATGCCTTGTGCCATGGCCTGCCAAATGACCGTGTTGGCTCCTCCTCCTGACCGATCACCTCCAATAATCCAGATGATATTGGGAAACTCTTTGTATCGTTTGCCTAAATACTGCCCATAGATAAAGGCATTCTGCTTATTAAAAACAACGGGACCTACTCCCCATTGTTTATCAATTTTATCTCCCCAGGTAGGCAGCAATCCCATGAAAATTCCCTTTTTGGCAGCCTTTCGAATTGTTTTATCTATCTGTGAAAAATAGGCCTCATTGGGAGTTTCCGGATTGTTATTGATTAGCGGTCTTTCTCCGTAGGGATTAGGTGTATTCAAACCGTCTATTTCGGCTAATATAACTGCTTGAATCACATTAAATCCTTTTTTTCTTCTGTTTTCTAAATATAGATTTGTTTCATTTTCATCTAAGCGATGAAATAACTCCCAAGCTGTATCACCCAGGTAAAAGAAAGGGCTACCATCTGCATAAGTAAGGAAACGCTTGTTTTCAGAAACGACTAACTGACCTCGAGAAAAGTCCGCTGCTTTTCCTTTCCATGGCTTTATAGACTGTTTAGGTTTGTTGGTGATTTGTTGTTGGCTCTGTCGATTGGTTTTTGCCTTGTCGATAGCTAACTCCGTATCGGTATTGGCAACAGTTTGGTACGATGCATGGATTGTATAATGACTATGCAAAAAAAGAGCTAAGAATATAATGATACGTGTTTTTCGATGATATCTCATAATGTATATATTTTATAATCAAAGAATTCTACATTGAGCATTCTTGATTAGATTGGGCTAAAAAAAGACAAGTTGCTATCAGTACAAATTTATCTTTTTTATTCCATATACACTATTTATAATGAGCATTTTATGAGGAAGTATACCGATTCTATCATACATAAGATATCATTATGCATGAAACGAAGCATGGTTTTTAGTGAAATCACTTGAACCCATGAAAATAAGAAATTGGCGAGTTTACAATCGAGTGATTATGTTTAAAGGTGTATGTGATAGCTAAAGCTATTCATACGACCTTAGTGTTTTAAAATAAACATTCTCGTATGAAGTTTATTAATAATTTTTGCTGAAAGCCTATTCGCCTAATTATTTGAAAATAAATCGGAATAAATCGTTCCCATTTGCATAGAGTAGTAGAGTGATTAGGAATAGCATACCACTAATTTGAGCATACTCCATGAACTTATCGCTAGGTTTGCGGCGTGCAACTACCTCGTATATTAAGAACATTACATGCCCGCCGTCTAATGCCGGTATAGGCAGGATATTCATAAAGGCTAAAATAATAGAGAGGAAAGCTGTTCGCTCCCAAAAAACACGCCAATTCCATGTTGATGGAAATATGCTTCCAATCGTTCCGAACCCACCTATGCTAGATGCGCCTTCAGGCGTAAAGATATATTTCATATCATTTACATACCCTTTTAAAGTGTTTACACCTAGGTGAATACCTGCAGGTACTGATTCAAATATATTATATTTTTTTGTAACTGTACGGTATATTTGAAAAGGGGATTTATTGTAAACGCCTATCAAACCGGTAGTATCTAATTGAGCAGTTAGCTCTAGGGGTGTACCATTTCGGAATAGTTGAATAGATATCTCTTCCCCTTTATGTTGGCCTAACAGTTCGGAAACGTCTCTGAATAAAGGAGTGCCTATATGATTGATAGCTACCACACTGTCATTGGGAGCAAGTCCGGCTCTATCTGCAATGGAATTAGGAACCACTTGCTCGATAACCATCGGAAACCTATTCGGACTTGCAAAGCCTTTGTTGTCGCGAAGCATGCGTTGCATCATATCATCCGGCATTGGGATAGCAACACGCTCTCCCTCACGCAAAACGACTACTTCTGATGCATTCAGAACTGTTCGAAAAGTAAATTCGTCTAGTTTCTCTAATTTTTCACCATCGGCTTCAAGTAATATGTCTCCATCTGCAAAGCCTACATTGTGGAATGTTTCGCTGTAATACATTCCGGCTTTCATGTTTTCAAGAGGCAGATAAGTTTCTCCCCAATGAAATAGAATCATGGAGTAAATAAATAGTGCTAGCAGAAAGTTAAACAGCACGCCGGCAGTCATGATTAGTAAGCGCTGCCATGCGGGTTTTGAACGAAACTCATAGGACTTGGGTGGTTGTGCCATCTGTTCAGTATCCATTGATTCATCAATCATGCCGGATATTTTACAGTATCCACCTAAAGGCAACCAGCCCATACCATATTCTGTATGACTGTTTTTAGGCTTGAATCTAAATAATGCAAACCCTGCATCAAAGAATAAATAAAACTTCTCGACCCGAACTTTGAATAGTCGGGCAAAAAGAAAGTGTCCTAATTCGTGAATAAGCACCAGTATGGATAAACTAACAATAAGTTGAAGTGCTTTTATTAAAAATGTTTCCATTATCTATATTCGTTCAAAACTATGATTTTATACTATTAATTCTTTGGTCAAAGTACGTACTTCCCTGTCAGTATTCATATAGTCCTCCAATGTGGGACGTTCAATGAATGTAGCTTTAACCATTGCTTGTGCTATTATATCGCTCATCTGTAAAAAACCGATACGGTCTTCTAAAAAAGACTGTACAACTACTTCATTAGCCGCATTAAGAATACAAGGCATATTGCCTCCTTTATGAATGGCTTGAAAGGCAAAAGCTAAATTTCGAAACTTTTCTGTATTCGGTTGCTCAAAAGTAAGGTTGCTATATTCTGAAAAGTTGACTCTAGGCCATTGGTTGTTTAGTCGTTTAGGATAAGAAAGCGCATAACTGATGGGTAGCTTCATATCCGGCAAGCCTAATTGAGCTATGACTGAGCCATCGGTAAACTGTATCATGGAGTGAATGATTGACTGCGGATGTACTAGAATTTCTATCTGTTCGGGCGAAACGTCAAACAACCACTTAGCTTCAATCATTTCAAAACCTTTGTTCATCAAAGAAGCCGAATCAATGGTAACTTTAGCTCCCATATTCCAATTGGGATGTTTCAGAGCCTCTGCTTTAGTTACTTTTTCCAGCTGTTCAATTGATAAATTGCGAAAAGGTCCTCCGGAAGCAGTAAGTAATATTTTCTCAATCTGATTATTCCATTCACCATTCAAGCATTGAAAGATGGCTGAGTGTTCAGAATCAACAGGAATAATCGGAGCTTTGTTTTCTAATGCAAGCTGGATGATTAATTCACCCGCAACGACTAAGGTTTCTTTGTTGGCTAGCGCAATGGCTTTCCCGGCCTTGAGTGCAGAGATAGTAGGTCTAAGCCCCGAATATCCAACCATGGCTGTTAAAACCATGGTGATGTCTTCTGCTTGAACAGCTTGCTCAATAGCAGCTGAACCACTCCATACTTTTATAGGAAGGTCTGCCAATGATTCTTTGAGTGTACTATATTTATTTTCGTTAGCTATGACTACTATTTCCGGTTGAAAACGTCGTGCTTGTTCTATTAATAGGTCGACATTGTTGTTGGCTGTCAATAAGTATACTTCGAACAAGTCCGGATGTTCACTCATTACTTGTAAGGCTTGTGTGCCTATTGAGCCTGTTGAACCTAATATGGCTATTTGTCTTTTCTTCATTCTGACGTTAAAAAATAATATAATCTTCAGGGTCAAAGGAGTTTCCTTCATACCACAACTCAAAGTGCAAATGTGGACCGGTGGATAACTTTCCGGTATTGCCTATTATTGCAATAGCCTCGCCGGCAACTACATTGTCTCCCACTTTTTTTAATATCAACTCATTATGCTTGTAGATTGAAAGAAATCCATTTCTGTGTTGAATGTGGATTACGTTTCCATAGTTTATGTCGTCACCTATATAGACAATGGTTCCATCCAAAGTGGCTAATATGCTTTCGCCCGGATTGCTGACTATATCTATTCCATGATGAGCTATCTCCGGTTGATACTTTTCGCTAATGATGCCTTTTACCGGTGCGCTAAATAAAACACCGTCAGTAGGAGCGGGGTTGGGTAATAAAGAAGCCAAACTATATTTTTCAGCTTGTTCAATGCTGTTCACATAATCAGCTTCTTTCTCCGAACTGGGTATTTCAAAATTGGGTTTAACCATTGAAAGTGAATCGATAGTACGGATAGAATCCAACTGAACTGTTCCTGAAAATATTTGGGTTATGTTTTCTAAATAGAGGGTGTTAATGGCTAATCTTCTTTCTAGTGAATCAACGGTTAGCGCATTGTCTATGAGTCTTTTTCGTACTTCTACATCTAAGTATCCTGGCAGATAGTTTCTGATAGGAGTTAGAATTATAAATACAGAGGTGATGGCAATTAGGAAAAATGCAAAAAGAATAATGGCTAGTACGGCTGTAAGGGTTGAGAGTCTGTATGTCCATACCTCTTCGAGCGTAGATTCATTAAAAAAGGATAACTTATATTTGAATCGTATCCGGTGCCAAAAAGTCTTTTTCTTTTTAGTAGGTTGTTTTGCCATGCGAAATGTTATAAATCTAAAAGTCCGTCAGGTATATTGACCGTTATCTTTTTTTGATGAAGGTCTAAGTCTTTGATTAGCTCGTCTGCTAAGGGCATCATCCACTCTTTATGTTCTTTTTCTACCAGCATCAAGATGTTTTCAGTGCTATCATCAATTGCTACTACTTTACCTTGGTAAACGCCTTGTTCATTTTCAACGGTAAAGCCTGTTATGTCAGGTATGTTAAATGAGTTGTAAGGGACGTTTTCCACTAAATTACTGAGATAAAACACTTCCTGATTAGTCAGCTCGGTTGTTTCATTTTCATTGTTAACGTCTTCTAGCTTAATCAGCAGAGACGCATTTCCTCTTGGACGAATACTTTCGATAAAAAAAGGAATATAAAGTCCATTAATCTCACATATGATAAATGGTTTGGGGAGTTCGTTAACGATGTCTATATCACCAACGAAAAGCATTTCGCCTTTTATTCCGTGAGGTTTAGTGAGTTTGCCTATGGGGAAAATATCTTCTTTCTTAATCATGGATGTACTGTTATAGACGAGTAATGCGTGCTCCCAACTGGTTGAGACGGATGTCAATATTTTGATAGCCTCGGTCTATTTGATCGATGTTGTGTATGCGGCTGGTACCCTCGGCACTCATGGCGGCAATTAGCAGGGCAATACCCGCTCTAATGTCGGGGGAAACCATATTGGCTCCACGAAGCTTGAAGCGTTTGCCTAGTCCTATTACAGTAGCTCTATGTGGGTCGCATAAAATGATTTGTGCACCCATATCAATTAGTTTATCTACGAAGAAAAGTCGGCTTTCAAACATTTTTTGATGAATCAGCACGCTTCCGGTAGCTTGTGTAGCTACGACTAGCAAAACACTTAACAGATCCGGCGTTAATCCCGGCCAAGGAGCATCTGCAATAGTCATGATCGAACCGTCCATAAAGGTTTCTATTTCATATCCATCTTGTGCCGGTATATGTATGTCATCTCCTTTTTGTTCAACGCGAATACCTAGTTTTCTGAATGCATTTGGGATGATACCTAACTGGCTGTATCCGGTGTTTTTTAAGAGGATGTCTGAGCCTGTCATTGCAGCCATACCTATAAAACTACCTACTTCAATCATGTCCGGAAGAATGGTGTGTTCTGTACCATGAAGTTCTTTTACTCCTTCAATGGTTATCAGGTTAGAGCCTACTCCTTCAATTTGTGCTCCCATTTTGTTGAGCATTTTGCATAGTTGTTGGATATAAGGCTCGCAAGCTGCATTATATATGGTTGTTTTTCCTTCAGCCAAAACAGCTGCCATGATGATGTTAGCCGTTCCGGTAACAGAAGCTTCGTCTAAAAGCATATAGTTCCCTTTTAGATGAGCCCCGTTGATTTTATAAAGGCAGTTTTCGGGCTGGTAATCAATGGTGGCTCCTAGGTTTTGAAACCCTTCCATATGTGTATCTAATCGTCTTCTGCCTATCTTGTCTCCCCCTACTTTAGGGAGTGTGGCTACCCCAAAACGGGCAAGCATTGGACCAATAAGCATGACTGAGCCACGTAGCGAAAAAGCTGTTTCTATATATGATTCGGTATAGATGTAATCTAAATCAATAGCATCAGCCTGAAATGTGTAAGAGTTAGCATCTAGTCGATGCACTTTGACTTTTAATTCACGCAATAGATGTATAAGGTTATTAATATCCAGAATGTCAGGTATGTTATGGATAGTGACAACTTCTGGAGTAAGTAGCACTGAACATATAACTTCCAGTGCTTCGTTTTTTGCTCCTTGAGGGGTAATTGTTCCTTGTAGCTTATAACCTCCTTCTATAACGAATGAACTCATCTTCCTTTGCGTGTGTTTGTTTTTTTAGAACCGGACGAAGTGTTGTTTGTGCGAACTTGCAGCTCTCTAGCATCTAGTAATTTACATGTTTCTTCGTTGACGTTTATTTTGCCTTCGCTTAGTTCATATAAGTCTTTGTATATCTTCTGGTCGTCAACATTGTCTTTGTTTGTAATTATAAAGACTTTTTTCATGTGGTTGCCTAACATTCTGATAAGGACATCTTTTTTTTCTCCTTCTTCCATATCAGCTGCTATTTTAATCATTCTTTCTAATGTCTTACCATAGTGACGGTATCTGATGCGTGAATGGTCGTAAGGTAAAACAGGAGGTTTGGTTAGCAGATCTTCTTTCTTTATAACCTCGTATGGATAGTCTATGTCAAGACTGAAGTCAGACATAATGGCCAAATGATCCCAAAGAATATGTTTAAAGTCATTTACGTCGCGTAGGTGTGGAAACATTCTACCCATTATGTTGATAATGGTATTGGCGCAGAACTGTCGTTCCTCTCTATTTTCAATGGTTAGGCAGTGATTAACCATATTTTGAATGTTTCTACCATATTCCGGTAAAACAAGTCTTTTTACTTCTGTATTATATTTCATTTTCTTTTTAAATGGATAGATGATGAAAACAAATCAAGAGCGAAGCCTCTTGATGAATTGCTTTCTTCGGGTATATTATTCGTTACAAATGTAGGGATAAAATAGCGCATCCCAAAATACATATCTATATAATTCATTGTTTATATGTCTATTTGAGTATTGGTAAAAAGAAAAACAACTACTTGTTTTTTTATTTTTTTAGCAATAAAAAAGTCACCCATTTGGATAAGATAGAAACACCTAAAAACGGGAGGATGTCTTTAAATATAATGCTGTATTTTCGCGGTTTTTTTATTCTATACGGTATTTACGAACAATAATTTCTCTTACGTTGGTACTAATGAGGAAAAAGAAACCGGGAAGTCAACCCGAATTAATAATATGATTTCAAGAGTCAACCTAGACTAAGTTTGTTAATTAACAGAGTCAACTATTTCAGGAAATACAGAGATTTATTTATTTTAATAGGGGCAACTAATCGGCTCACAGCTGTGAGCCGATCGGTCCACACTTGTGAGCTAACCGGTCCACAGCTGTGAGCTGGTTGGTCCACAGCTGTGAGCCGATTAGTTTGATAGGGCGAATGCAGAAAATGGTTCTATTGAATGCATTAATTGGTCGTGAGAGATTAAGTAAAAGAGAAGTATATATTCGTAAATGACTGATAGTAAGTGCCTCTAGGTTTAATTCAGCCTGCTGATATCTGGGCTATTAATTTTCTTAAATAGCCTAAGAGTTTTCTACTAAAAAGTGGGGGCGTTGCTCTTATTTGTTTAGAAGATGCTTAAATCGAGCTTTCTGCTCAGCTCTTCCAGTATATAAACACCTGCCGATGAATTCCCGTGTTGATCTAAAGCCGGGTTAAAAGTACCTATTCCGCATTTTTGAGGTACAACAGCCATAATGCCTCCGCCAACGCCTGACTTAGATGGAATGCCTACTTTCCTGGCATACTCTCCACTATAATCGTACATGCCTGCCATCAACATGATGGAATTGAGCAATTTGCTTATGGCTGGATCTGTATATGTTCGATCGCCATCAAACCGTGTGCAATCGTTTGAGAAGAAGTAGCCTATTTTGGCTAAATCTTCTGCATCAACTTCTATGGAGCATTGACGGAAATAATTATTTAAACTATCCTCGTCGGTTGAGTCAATCAATTCGAAGTTTTTTAACAGATAAAACATGCCTCGGTTGCGGTTACCGGTTTCTTTTTCGGAGAGATATACGGCATGATTATAATCGATGGTTTCATTATTTGTGATGTAGCGAATCATTTGTAGAATTTTTTGATAAGCTTCATCTCCATCACCTTTTATAAGGGAAGTAGTAACAATAGCACCCGCATTTGTCATTGGGTTTAAAGGCGTTTGTTTTAAGTCTAATTCAGCAAAGGAGTTGAAAGGAGCATCCGTTCCGTATGAACCAACCCTTTCAAAAACAAACGGTTCACCTCTGTCTCTAACAGCTATCATCAGGGCAATAACCTTAGAAATGCTTTGCATAGTAAATTTCGCTTTCGAATCACCTCTTGTATGTAACTGTCCGGTCGAATCTAAAATAGCTACACCTAATAAGTTGACATTAACTTTGCTGAGCTCAGGTATATAATTAGCAACTTGTCCTTTAGATATATATGCTTTGCTTTCCTCCCAGATTGAAGTGAGCGTTTGCTCAAAGTCCTTTTTAATCATTGTTTTTTAATATTAAAGAATACAAAAACTAAAAAAAGCGAGTAAAGCCATCAAAATAGCCACTTAAAACTTGTCTATTGCTCTACTTGGTATTAATAGGTACAAATGTAGTGAATTGATATGAGTTTAAACATGGATTATGCGCATTGGGTAACCTTTTTGTGTCAGGCAAATAAATGCAGGGTGTAGATATAGAGATAATGGCGTTATAAAGCCAAAAAAGGTCTTTGAGGATATTCCTCAAAGACCTTTTTTAACGTTCATCCAATGATATATTACGTTAAGCGTTTATCTATTATTTTACAGAGTTACTTAAATCTGTGCCGGCTTTAAATTTAACGGCTTTTCTAGCAGGAATTTGAATAGGTTGTTTTGTTTTTGGGTTAACTCCTTTTCGTGCAGATTTTTCAACAACTGAAAAAGAACCAAAGCCTAATATAGAAACTTTTTCGCCTTTTTTCATTTCTTCGGAAACTGTTTGGATAAAAGCATCAAGCGCTTTTTTTGCGTCAACTTTGCTTAAGCCTGCCTTTTCAGCAATTGCAGCAATGAATTCTGTTTTGTTCATAGTCGGTTAATTTTGTGTTTACAATATGGTAAAATTATATACATAACAGTATTTCCTGTAAATATACCTTAAATCTTCATATATGCCAATTAAATGAATCTTTTTTTTGATATATCTTTGAGCAGTTCAAAGCAGTCTAACAGCTCTTTAATAAGAAAAAAATATACCTTTGTTCTGTTTTATCAAAATTAAATGAAACTTACATGGAAAGAAATCAAAATAGCTTTTTTAGTTCTATACCTCCAATCACGTTAAACATTATCATTATAAATTTAATTCTTTGGTTAGCTACTATTGTATTTAGCCGACTAGGGATTAACTTGACAAACTTACTGGGGCTGCACTTCCCGGGTGCTTCTGATTTTCACTTTTTCCAGTTTGTTACATATATGTTCATGCATGACATTTCTTCTTTTGGACATATCTTTTTCAACATGTTTGCTGTGTTTATGTTTGGACGTACGCTTGAAATGGTATGGGGACCCAAACGCTTTTTGACTTACTACTTAACTACCGGTATAGGAGCTGGACTGGTGCAACTGGTCGTTTGGTTTTTTATTTTCAACTCTGTTGCCTCTGCTAACCATATGTCTGTATTTGAGCTGATTCAGCGTGATCCAACTGTCAATTATTTTATAACAGTAGGAGCCTCCGGTTCGGTTTTTGGTATTTTGTTGGCTTTTGGTGTTATGTTTCCTAATATATCGTTATTCATTATTCCTTTTCCTTTTCCTATCAAGGCTAAATATTTTGTGATAGGTTATGGGGTGCTTGAGCTATTCTTAGGTATATCTAATTTTCAAGGTGATAATGTGGCGCATTTTGCGCATTTAGGGGGAATGTTGTTTGGTATTGCTCTGTTGATGTATTGGAGACAAAAAAATAAAAAAAGAAATAGAAAGCATGACGACATTTACCGATGAAATAAAAGGTTTTCTGCGCCGTGGAGGAATGCTGGCAGTTTTGCTGAGTATCAATATTGCATTGTTTTTATTGATACGATTGTCTGCTGTTTTTTTAACATTGTTGAATGTTAGCTCAGAATCGTTTATTCAATACTTGCAATTGCCATCTGATCCTTTGATGCTTCTTTATCGTCCCTGGACATTAATAACATATATGTTTACCCATTACGATGTGTTGCATATTTTGTTTAACATGTTATGGCTCTATTGGTTTGGGAAAATATTTTTGAATTTCTTTAATGAAAAGCAGCTGTTTGCCTTATACATATTAGGAGGAATATGTGGTGCTTTGCTTTTTATGTTGGCTTACAATACGTTGCCTTATTTTACTGAAAACATGCAACTAGGTATGTTGATGGGGGCTTCAGCTTCGGTAATGGCTATCGTTTTTGCTGTTTCGTTTTATCGGAAAGATTTTGAAATTAGGTTGTTGTTTCTAGGTCGTATAAAGCTAATTTATCTGGCTCTTGTTACCTTAGTGATTGATTTACTTGCTTTGACTTCTACCAATGCCGGAGGGCATGTGGCACATATTGGGGGTGCTGTCTTTGGCATTCTCTATGCAAGTAGCAGCTTGAAAGGCAAAGACTTGACCAAGGGGATAAATCGGTTGATAGATAGGCTTGTAAATATAGGTAAGAAAAAACCCAAGATGAAAGTAACCTATAAACGAGCAGAAACAGATATAGAATATCGTGACCGTAAAAAGAAAGAAAGTGACGACGTAGACTCTATACTCGATAAATTAAAGCATTCGGGATACGAGAGTTTGTCGAAAGAAGAAAAGCAAAGATTGTTTGATGCAAGCAAAAAGTAATACATACTTTACAAAGATTGGCGTTTATTTTCACTCACTTTTGGGAGTGATAAACGGCTTGTTTATTTTGCTTTTTATATTATCAGCTTATTCAGATAGGGTATCTCCTGATACAAGTGTGTTTTTTTCATACTTAGGATTAGCATTTCCAATACTTGGGTTTTTTAATCTCTGTTTCGTTTTTTATTGGTTGCTTGTTTGGAAGTGGAAAATGTTGCTAGTGAATATTGTAACGGTTTTGCTTTGCTTTGGTCCTATCTCATCCTATTTCCCCATCCACTTTAAAACGAAAGAAATTTCCGAAGAGAATACAATCAAGGTGCTTACATACAATGTAATGTGCTTTGGATTTTCAAATCATTCGGTTGATGAACCTAATAAGATTGTGGAGTATATTGCTAATTCAGAAGCAGACATTGTATGTCTTCAAGAATACTGGTTTACGAACAACAATAAATTCCTGACCGACATCAAGCTGAAGCGCGCATTTGGAATGTATAAATATCGCTCAATCATCCCACTTTCTGTCGTAAGTGGACAAACGGTTGGTATTGCGGTTTATTCTAAATTCCCCATTTTAAGCTCTAAACGGATTGATTACAAAAGTAAGTTTAACGGATCGTCTATGCATCGCATCAAGATTAAAGATAAGACACTGGTGCTTTTCAATAATCATTTAGAGTCTTTTAAGCTAACTTCTGAGGACAAGTCTAAATACTATTCGTTTATTAAAAACATGAATACAGAAACTTTTGATAAGATGAAAGTTTCTATACAAGAAAAGCTTGGTCCTGCATTTCGGATTAGGGCCAGACAGGCTGAGCAAATAGCTAAAGATATTGCTGCTACTGAAAGCGATTATTTGTTGGTTTGTGGCGATTTTAACGATACTCCCATATCGTATGCACATAGAACAATTTTAGGCAATTTGAAAGACGCTTACGCTAAATCGGGAAGCGGGCTAGGGGTTACCTACAATCAAAACTTGTTCTGGTTTAGGATTGATAATATATTTTGTTCTAAAAACATGGTGCCTATAAATAGCACAGTGGATAAAGTCCGCTATTCGGATCATTACCCACTGTGGTGTTATTTAGAACTAAAGTAATCAGTCGCAGCACTTTTACAGCCGCCAGCAACCTAAAACATACTTATTTCTTTTCCGGGATGATTATGATTGTTTCATCATTAGTGTTGACTTCTTCTTTTTTAGGCTCAGGTTTAGGAGCTTCTTCCTTCTTTTGAAATGCGCCTGCGATTTCTTTGGTTAGGTCATCAACTAAGTCTATAGTCTCTCTGCGGAACTTCCCGGTGCGACGAGCCAGCTTTGTCTTTTTCTTGTTTAAAGCATGTTCATCTGTAATAAGCTCTTCCGGAAGTAGTATTTCCGGTTTGTCTTGATTGGCTAACTTGTATTCGTACCTGAATCCGTTCAACGTTACTTCACAAATATCTCCTTTGATTATGGCTGTTACCTTATACTGGGTTAACGACCTGTCTAAAGATAAGAAAGTGCTCTGGAACACTAGATACTCTTGAGCAATAGCAACAATTTCTCCTTTCTCCTTATCAGTATAAACTACACGACTAATCTCTCCTGTGAACCGCTCTTTAGCCCAGGCAAGGAATGAGTCATAAATCTCTCCTTCGGATAAGTGCGGTACTTGAAATTTCTTTTTGAACTCAACTTTTCCATTAACTAAGGGAACTGCTCCGGCTAAATATTTAGCATCGGTCTGCGCAAACAGGAATTGCGGCAGAATGAGTATAAAAAATAATAAACGATACTTCATATGTCAAAAATTATAATTAAGAATTAGTTTAAATATTAAAACATATAGTCCCACATAGGTAACTGTATGGGTTTTTGATTCAATGCATTGATAGCTTTTGTCTGTAAATATTTTTTGTGAATAACAATCCTGAACATATATTCATCAAACCATTCGTCAGTAAAGGTCAGATATCCATTATGTCCGGCACTTGCTCCCCAGCTATTTTCAAACTCCCACTTGATTGGTTTGTCATTTTCGTCGGTGTCGCAGGCTATTAGTGACATGGCATGCGCAGAACCGCTTTGTCTGGTTAGAATCCGTGCTTTCTTGTCCATGTCCAGCTTTATGCCAAAAAGAGATTGATAATCATACATGGAGGGATCAGAGATACCTTGTTGGCTATTGTATTGTTTACCAACATCACAAGACGTGTACATGGCTTCGTTGTTTTTTATTGAAGCAAGAGCTGCTTGTTTGATATCTTCGTTTGGTAGATTTAAATAAATCCAGTTAATACCTTCGATTGCGTTGGTATAGTTTTCTATTTCGTAGAGTTTATAATACTCACGCGTCGGATCATTCATAATCATGATGTAGTTTTGGGGAGAATAGTCAGCAGGCGTAATTTCTTTATAAAACTGTTGAGGGGTATAGTCTTTCAACGCTTTTATTTCCCCGCTCTTGTCTTTATATCTCCAAGTAAAGTTAGCTGGAGGTTCTCCCAGACAAAGAGCTAAAATGCGATATACGTCTTTAAGTGCTTCTGTTTTTTGTTTTCGTAAAGCATCTGCTTTTACTCCATTTGCGGCAGCTTCGCGCAGATTGTAGGCAGCACCTCTTAGGCTTTCATTCAATATAGAGCGCATTTGCCCGGTGTTGTTGGAATGAGCGGTTTCGGGCATTACTTCCTTAGGGACAACGCCATATTTCTCTCCTAAATTATAATACAGATTCCATACACCTCCATCTGATACAGGCGATTTCAATAACTCTACAACCATTCGGTCGTCGTAAGGAGAATCAGCGGTTTGAATTATGTTTTCAAGAAACAGATTGGACTTTTCAAACATGTCCCAAAAGAAAAGATAGTTGTGTGAAAAGTCAAAAGTTGCTAGATTGTATTTATCCATAATTGATGGGCGCAAAACGTTCATGGAAGTGAACATCCAGCATCTGCCTGAACTTTTTTGATCGGTTATGCCTTTAACCTGCACGCGGTATTTAAAAAAATGGTCTATTTTCCCTTGTAATTTGTGATTCAATGCCAACGTTTTGATGTTTGCATTTTCTGTCAGCATGTTTTGTATTGCTGCATTAGAAGATGAGGGTTCAAAACTGCTTTTGATTTCTGTTAGCTCTTTTTCAGAAACAGATTGTGCTTGAGAGCTTATTAAAACTCCACTTAATAAAAGAGCAAAGCAGCTTTTCCAAAGAATGTCTTTCATGTCTTATTTTTATTTATTTATAATATATGATATTGCCAATCTCTTTGTTCTCTTTGGTATAAAGTATAACAAAAATACAAAAATATTATCTGCAACAAGGTTATTGATGTAACTTATCGGTTGAATACACATATTAACAATCATTCGTGTTGTTTAGAACGTCTATTGAAAGTTTGAGCGTATGAAGTCTGAAATTTCGAATTGTTGGCAAAATTCCTTCTCATTGGCTTTTCGTATGTGCTGAAGAGTAATCTTTTCTTGTTTATCTACCACATAGCGCTGAATAAATAAATCTATTTCTTCTACGTTTTCTACCATGGGAGTCGATGCAATCTCATGCGCTTTGTTGTTGAACGAACAAAAATAATAAGGAGCTTCTAAACTGTCAAGTGAGGCTGTTATTGCTTTAGAACCAAACATTCCAACTGGTCCAAATAATACCTTATCATAAGGTACATTGCTGTCTGCATTGCCATGAAATAATAGGGAAGGGGATGGTTTGTCAGACCATACCAGTTCTTCTCCGGCTAATATTGCTCCTGCAAAAGAAATGACGCCTGCATAGTTAAAGCCTTCCGGCAGTTTGTTTATAAACTCCGGGTGTTTATTGCTAATATAGTAGATTCCTTGCAGAACAGAGATAGCTCCTGCACTTGAGCCGCTTGCTATAATCAAGTCTTTCTTTATTCCCCATGATGAAGCGTTATCATAGACATAGTTTGTAGCATCAAAGAGGTCTTCCACGGCTATGTTTACTGCATTGTAAAGGAGTTTGGCAAAATGACTCATATTGCCTAGTTGTTCAGGTGCTATGTCTTTTAATCCTAGCCTATAATCAATAGCTACGGCCATATACCCTTTCTCTGCTAGCTTATGCATATAGGCTACATTATTGTCCTCTGATTTGGAGCCACCCATAAATCCTCCTCCGAACATGAATAGGACGCAGGGTTTTTCGCCTGTTATGTTAGGATTGTTATACATGTCCAACTGAAGTGTGTCGCTTCCTTTGATGCTATAGGTAAAAGTGCTTTTCTGAATAGTCTGCTGCTGCGGTTCGCATGAGAACATAAGCAGTAGAAACGAAATGGCAAATAGAGAATAAATGAGTTTTACTTTCGTCTTCATAATTTTATGATACGTAATTATTGATACAAAAACCGCTTAATGCTTTGTTTGGGTGTTTTTTCAAAATCTTCACGCATGACTTCTATCGACTTGATTTTGCTGAAAGCGGGGAGGTCTTTGTTAATTTCTCTCACTTTTACAGTCAGCACCTCTTGAATTTTGTCGGTTGGAATTTTGTCTGCTTTTAATGCCGGGTAATTCGGGTAAATAAGGGCAATTAGTGCTGTGTCACGCATGACTACAAGCGAGGCATCTATATAATCTAAGTTATCAAGAATGCTTTCTATTTCTTCCGGATAAATATTTTGTCCGTTAGCACCTAGAATCATTGTTTTACTTCGGCCGTGAATAAAAATATTTCCATGCTTGTCAATCACTCCCAAGTCACCGGTACGCATCCACCCATCAGGAAGCATAACCTCTTGCGTAGATTCTTCATTTTTATAATAGCCCAGCATGTTGTTTGTGCCCTTAACTAAAATTTCGCCTGATACATGTTCTGGGTCCGGAGAGTCTATTTTAATTTCCATGCGGTCTATAATTCGTCCTACTGATTTTGGGATAAACGAATCCCATTGTGCATAGGATACCAATGGACCACATTCAGTCAAACCATAACCAACTGTATAGGGGAATTTAACTTTTTTCAGGATGTCTTCTACCTCCGGGTTGAAGGCTGCACCACCAATGATAACTTCAAAAAAGTCTTTTCCGAAGGCAGCATTCAGCTCTTTCCCTATTTTATTATATATATAATGACTGATTCCCGGTATTTTTAAGAAGAATTTAATGGAAGGTTTAGCTAACACTGGGAATACATTTTTACGGATAATCTTTTCTATGATTAGTGGAACTGCTATAATCAGTCTGGGGCGATATTTAGTAAACATCTCTATTACCGTGTTCGGACTGGGTACGCGTGGTAAAAAGTAAATATGACAGCCGATGCATAAACCATTCATAATCTCAAATGCAAGTCCATACATATGAGCCATAGGGAGTAAGCATATTAAGTTGTCGCCGGGAGAAACAAACCACATATTGTCTTTGGCAAACTTTGTGTTTCCCCATAAACAACGATAGGGGAGCATAACTCCTTTTGAAAAACCGGTAGTGCCGGATGTGTAGTTTAATACAGCTAACTCTTCCGGGTCTTCCGAATAAAACATGACATGCTCACGTTCGAACCCATTGGGATATAGTTGTGTGAAATGTTCTTGAATCGTTTCATAACTTTGGGGGGCATCTTTTCCCTTGTTTAAGTGGATGCTGAAGTCTTCAATATAAGCAACAAGAGACAAGTTTGGATATGAGTGTTTGTTAATATCGGCGACCTGATTTTTGGCAATAATCAGCCCTTTAGACTCGGAATGATTAATGATGTTTGCGATGCTTTCGGGTATGAAATTATGCAAGATGGGAACTGCCACACAGCCGTATGATAGTATGCCAAAGAAACTAATAGCCCAATTAGCAGAGTTGCCCGCAACAATAGAAATCTTATCACCTTTTTGTAGTCCTGATTGCTCAAATAAAAGATGTAGCTTTTTAATTTCCATTGCAACATCTTTATAATGTATAGGCTTGCTTTGATAGTCTGATAATGCCGGGCGTTCCCAGTTTTCTTTTATGCTTTTTTCTATCAAACCTAAGAAACGATTGTCTGAATTCATATGATATATAGTCTGAAACGTTTTATTTATAGAGAAAAGATATCTCTTAAAGTCAAAAATACGTATTTTTTTGAATTAAGAGCGACTTTCTTGTTCATAAATATTTTATGCATACATGAGTTCTAGTCGATTTGATAAGTTTGCTGCCCAATTCATAGAGTTCTACGAGTAGGGAATTATTTTTTTAGTCTATAAAATCGCTACTTTTGTGTGATTAAATAAACAAAACATGGCACGTCCTAGACGAATTAAGAAAAAGACTATAACCAAAAAGACCAAATATAAAAAAAGACGTAAATCATCTTCTTTAGCTTCCGTTAAAAAGAACCTATCGAAGCAGGTTGTGTCGGCAGCCACCCTTATGCGTAAAATTATCTTGTGGGTACTGTTGGTATTTATATTGGTTGTAGCTGTGCTCTTTTTTAGTGAATATAAAGACTTGAATTCGGCAAAGCTACCAGTGCTTTCATCAACCCCTGAGAAAGCTATTGAGATTAAGGAAGAGCGAGAAGAAGCACCACTTAGGCGTATTGAATCAATTAAATCATTCGAAATACCTTCCGGATATGCTTATGGGAGTGAGCAAATATTACACCGTGAAGGGTTTACTATTTCATATAATGCTGATTATAAGATACCCAACTGGGTAGCCTACTCTTTAACTGCCGAGAAAGCATCGGCCACCAAAGTTGGCAGATATAAAAAGTTCTTGCCGGATCCCGATGTGAAAGAGTATACAGATTTTAATTCCGACTATTCAGCTAACGATTATGATCGAGGGCATATGGTACCTGCAGGCGATATGAAATGGTCATTTCAAGCAATGAAAGAGTCTTTTTATTTTACCAATATCTGTCCGCAAAGCCAGAAACTAAATGGTGGTATTTGGGCTGATTTAGAGAATCAATGCCGGACATGGGCTAAAGATAAAAAGACGATTTATATAGCGGCTGGTCCTGTTATAGAGCAAACAATGGAGCGTATGGGAGAAAATGAAATAGCTATTCCTAAACGTTTTTATAAAGTTGTATGTGTACAATTGGCTGATGGAAGTTATGAAGGAGTAGGCTTTCTTTTCGAAAACAGACCTTATGTCAAAACAAAGGTCAAAGAGATGTATGTCCCTATTTATGAAGTAGAACAGGCAACTGGACTGGACTTTTTCCCCTTATTACCGGATAAGTTGGAGAAAGAAATGGAATCAAAAGTAAATGAGTCTTTCTGGTTTAAATGATAATCTATTTATTAATCCAGCATCAAGTTCATGTAAGGATATGTATTGTGAAATAAATGTTGAAGTAATACTTCGTCTGACCAAGAGTCGGAAAAGGCAGATGGATTAAGTCTGTTTTTATCAATCAGTTCAAGTAGAGGTTTACGGTCAATAATTTTCAGCATGCCTCGTTTTTGAATGTTATCATTGCTTGTTGGGGCGCTTCTTATCCAGCATATATCATATTCTGTACATTGAAAAGCTTGATGAAGCATGGCATCCCGATCGGCAATTGTTTGTGAAAAACTCTCACTTATAAACAAACTCCTTGTATGAGAATTGGGTATGGCAAACATGAAACCGGTTATTACCCCCTCTCTCTTCGACGTAAGTAGTAGGGCATCCGCTTGTTTATGTTCCATGCAGATAGTTTCAAAGTCAAAGGAATCATGTAAAATACTGCAAGGGCGTTTGCGCTGTTCGCTGTCAAAATAGGCAAATAGCTCCGATGAATATTCGTTGTCTTTAACCACAATCTCTTTCTGGACCACCAGGTTTTCCTTTTTAATTTGTACTAATTGTTGGTGAAAGATATTCTTGTATCCAAAGTGCTGATAATACGTATATAGTTCTTCATTTGCCGGAATGAGTACTGATATAGGTATGTTGCGCTTTTTCATTGTCGAGAACGACTGATTCAGCAGCTTGCCCATCAATCCTTTATTTCGGGCATCAGGGGCAGTTGCTGCTCCACAAATATATGATGTGGGAATTTCCAGCCCTTTATAATTCAGCTTGTAGGGAACCATGTGTAAGGATGAGACTATTCTTTCATCTTCCAAAAGGAATTGAACATTGTCTTCCTTATAAACCCGTTCAAAAAATAAATGGATAAAGTCATCTGTATCATGGAAGACTTCTTTCCATATTTTCATCAACGCTTGTTTTAACATAGCTTATGGCTAATTAAAGTAGGGTAGGATCAACCTTTTTTGCTACAAAGCTTTTTTCTAAAAGAATGTGTGGATTGTATGAGAGTTTAGCCTTTCGAAGTCCCGGAATACCCAAATCTTCTTCTCTATTAATATAAATATATTTTTCGGGTATTTTAGATACAAACTCATTGTTGATAACACTGAAAACCCCTTCATAATTGATGTCAGCTTTTTCTACATGCACGCCAAATGTGTTTTTATTAATTGGTGAGCCAAAGGTGAAAGCAATAATCTCGCAATCAACAATAAGCGCCGCTCCTATAAGACCTAGTTCTCCGTAGTTTTCTAAGGCAAATCGCATAGAACGGTATTCATTGCTGAGTTCTTCCATATCCTCAGATGTTTGGTTGGCATGAACCCATTTTCTTTCCAACTCAAGACATTGCGGAATGATTTCTTTTGAGATAGGTATTAGCCTGAAATCATATTTATTTTTAAAACGGTTGATATGATTTCTTTTGGATTGAAATTTTTTCCCTTTTAAATTTACTAAATCATCTCTTAGGTAGATATAGTCAAAATAGTCTCGTTCACTCACGTAGTGGAACTGTCCGGGTAAAACAGCCTCTAAATCTTTTTGTGCTTCAGGAGATATGCCTAGCATAAGTAACGGATGACCTAATGCAAGTGAGTCAGCCTCCATGATGTCCAAAGTTTCACTTAAGCTTCCTTTGCCTAGGGGAAACATATAGGCAGGTCTGTCATTTTGTATGTAGAAGCGAATAACGAGTGAATCGTTTACAATGGTATATTCACTGCGATATAAGAACTGCCAGCTGCACATGTTAGAAAATGAGTAATCACAATTTTGATAGTTAGAGGGTATCGTAAAAGAAGTAATCAACTCTCTGTCTGTTACATCTATAGGTCTGAAAGTAAGCATAGAACTATTTAATCTGTTTTTTAAAATGAATAATTTAATAAATGTTGCCTCATTAAAAAGGGAAGAACAAAGGCAATATAAATACGACGATTACGCCCATCCCGAGTTGTAACGGAAGACCAACTTTGACATAGTCAAGGAAGGTGTATTTACCCGCAGACATGACGAGAGCATTCGGTGGAGTTGAAAATGGAGAAGCAAAACACATACTGGCTCCAATGGTTACGGCCATTAAGAATGTATAGGGGCTTGCATCTATAGACAGGGCTGATTGTAATGCGATGGGGGCAACGAGTACTGCTGTTACGGTGTTGCTGATAAATAAAGTCATTAACGATGTGGTAAAATATATACCAGCCAGTAAAATAAAAGGTCCATATTCTCCTAATCCACTCACTAGTGAATTTGATATCAAGTCTGAAACGCCTGTTTTACTAAGTGCTGACGACATCGGTAGCATGGCGGCAAATAAGACAATGCTTTCCCAATTGATGGTTTTATAGGCTTCTTCCACGTTTTTAAAACATCCCGTCAATATCATGAGCACTGCAGCTATTAGCACTGCGCCAACAGGAGGGATAGGAATAAAGTCGAAGACCATAGCAGCAATCATTAAAATCATAATACCGGCAGCTATGGGGGCTTTATAATCCAGTGTTACTTTCGAGGCTTCTTCTAGTGGTTGACCCAATACGACTAATGTAGGGTCAGAGGTTAGGTGGGCAATGTCTTCCCAGTTGCCTTGTACCAATACGATATCCCCATCGTGTAATCGCACGTTTTTGATGTCTCTTAATATGTATTCGCTGCTTCGTTGTATAGCTAATATATTTACATTATATATTTTCCTGAAATCGGTGTTCTTCACTGCTTTGCCGGTTAAACCGGAGTCGGGCATTAAAAGAATTTCAGCAATGCCTATTTCACGAACACTCAGTTTCTCTTTGGACGATTCCCCGGTGTATTCAGATATAATAGCATCTGTAAACTCTAAACTATAGTTATTAGCAAACTCTTCTACTTTATTAAAAGGACCAAATATGTATAGAATATCGTTTTCTTTAAGCTCCGTATTAGGGCCGCCAAGTTTTTGATCAACAGTTTTCATAAAGCGGCTTGCAGAAGAGGACTGTCTCCTTACTTCAAGTATGTTGAGCTCGTATTTTTCAGTTACGTTCAGGTCAATTAGTTTTTGGTTGCAGATACTAGAATTCTTTTTTACTTGCAATCGATATAAGTTTTCCAGTAACTGATATTTCATCGCTAAGTCTTTGGAAGATTTGCCGGAGTCTTTCTTTTTTTTGGCATCATCTTTTTTAGTGAGGAAAATCTTGCTTAGTGGAATCATAGCTAAAATTCCGATGACAATACAGATAAGCGCAACAGGAGTAAATGAGAAAAAGCCGATGTCAAAATATCCGGCATCTTGCAGCACTCCTTGTATAATTAAGTTAGGTGGGGTAGAGATGAGAGTAAGCATCCCCATGCTGCTGGCAAAGGCTAAAGGCATTAGTAATCTGCTAGCATTGATGTTAGCCTTAGCAGCCATACTGATTACGATAGGCATCATAAGTGCTACTGTGCCCGTATTACTTACAAAGGCGCCAATGAATGCGGTGACAAGCATAATCAAAACCAGTAATCTGATTTCACTTTCACCGGCTAGATTCAATATGCGACTACCTATCATTTTTGCCAGCCCGGTTTTAAAGATAGCTCCCCCAACCACGAATAGTCCGGCCATCATGATAACAACAGGATTCGAAAAACCGGCTAAAGCCTCTTCAGGCGTTAAGATACCGGTAGCTAATAGAAGAAGTAATGAACATAAAGCCACAATATCAGAACGAATTTTCCCATGAACAAAGAAAATAGCTGATAAAAGTAAAATAAGAAGAGTAGTAGTCATAGATGCTAAAAGGTGAGTTTATTTAAAACTGTATTTAGTGTCGCAAATATATTCATATTCTTTCAATTAATCTTCTCCCTGTTTTGTTATTTTGTAAGCATTATGCTATCTTAACTAGTTCGTTTTAGTTAAAAAAGAGGAATTGGATAGATGCTTTAGGATGAAAGCATAACAAATTATAAAAAAAATTCATAGATTTGCGACTATTACGACAATGACGCTGAAAATAGAAAGTAAACATGATCTTTCGATGTTGGATGTTGTTTTAGAATAATTGTAATAGTAAAATTGTACGCATGAAAAATATTATTGTATTATTTAGTCTACTGCTATCTTTTTCTATTGCTGCACAAACGAAAGTATCTAAGCGTGTAGCGACTAAAAGTAATAATTTTGGTGTTACCTACTCCCTCCCTAAGACACAATTAATAATTGATGTAGAAATCATTAAGACAACCGAAAAAGCCGGACCGTATTACCAATATGCTGAAAAATATTTAGGAATTACCGATATTGTAACAGAGGATGCGGTTACTTATGAGCTGGGGAAAGTTACGTTGATAAATAAAGGTATACCGGATCAAGATCAATCTTACAAAGTTGAGTTCAAACAAGGAACAGTTGCTCCTTATGTATTCTTAACTGAAGAGGGTTTGCTGTGCACCATCAATGCAGATTACACTCCTCCTGTTGAAACTGAATTAGAAACAGTAAGAAAATCAGGAATCGTTAAAGAAAAGGTCGTGAATATCTCCAGTCTCTCTGAAGAGTTGTTGATGGCCGGAACTACTTCTAAACAAGCGGAAGTCGCTGCTAAACAAATATATCGTATTCGTGAGAGTCGTATGAATATTCTTACCGGTGAGGCAGACAATATGCCCCCTGACGGCGATGCTATGAAGTTGGTTATCGGCGAGTTGGATAGTCAAGAGCAATCGCTTACCAACTTGTTTACAGGTGTGAGGAACAAAGAAATGTCACACCACGATGTTTCTATTATTCCGGCTGACGACTTAGATAAAAAGGTGTTGTTTAGATTTTCTAAAAAGATGGGCGTCTTAGATGCGGACGATTTAGGAGGTGAACCTGTTTATTTAACGCTAAAAGCTACTGAAAAGGCTCCGGTGTTAGACCCTAAAGAAGCAGCTAAAAAAGCAAAATCTATGAAGGGAGTTATTTATAATCTTCCCGGTAAAGCAAATGTTGATATCACTTTGAATAAGCGCTCACTCTTTAAAGGTGAAGTGCAGATTACACAATTTGGAACTCAAGAATCATTAGCACCTGTAATGCTAGAGGATAAGAAAGCGCCTGTGAAAGTGTTGTTTTATCCGGAAACGGGTTCAATCAAGCAGATCATTCAATAATGTTAAATTTATAAATTAAAATCTATGTTTAAGAATCATCCGAAAGGATTACTTGGTGCAGCGCTGTCTAATATGGGAGAACGCTTTGGCTTCTATATTATGATGGCTATTTTAACTTTATTCATCTCTTCAAAATTTGGACTTTCCGAAACCCATACAGGGTATGTTTATTCTATTTTCTATGCGTCAATTTATTTGTTGGCTTTAGTCGGTGGCTTGATTGCAGATAAAACCAAAAAGTACAAGAGTGTCATATTGTGGGGACTGATTTTAATGTCAATAGGATATTTAATCATTGCTATTCCAACACCTACACCAGTACCATCAATGGCTCTTTATTTAACAATTACTTGTTTGGGGCTTTTAGTAATAGCCTTTGGTAATGGTTTATTTAAAGGAAACTTACAGGCTGTTGTTGGACAGATGTATGATGATCCAAAGTATTCTGAAAGAAGAGATGCTGGTTTCCAAATTTTCTACATGTTTATCAATATTGGTGCTGTTTTTGCGCCTTTTATTGCTATCGGAGTGAGAAACTGGTGGCTTAAATATAATGGGTTTGATTATAACGCATCATTACCGGAATTATGTCATCAGTTTATCAACGAAGGTAGTGCTTTGCCTGCTGAATCTTTGACTCGTCTGACAGAATATGCCAATGTAGCAGTGCTTGATGGCTCAGGTGCTACTGATTTATTGGCTTTTTGTAATAATTATCTGGATGTATTTAATGTTGGATTCCAATATGCATTTGCTGCAGCTATTATAGCGATGCTTGTTTCTATCATAATATTTTTAGTAAACAAGAATACACTACCTGATCCGGGTATGAAAGCTGCTAATGAAGAAAATGGTGCTCCAAGTATTTCTAAAGAAGAGATTTATATGAGTGCACAAGAAATCAGACAGCGCATTTATGCTTTATTTGCTGTATTTGGTGTGGTTATATTCTTCTGGTTGGCTTTCCATCAAAATGGTTACTCATTGACCTATTTTGCTAGAGACTATGTGGACTTAAGTGTTATTAATATTGATTTAGGCTTTACTCAGATTAAAGGTGCTGAGATTTTCCAAAGTGTGAATCCTTTCTTTGTAGTGACATTGACTCCGCTTATTATGTGGCTGTTTGCTTTCCTTAAAGGAAGAGGTCGAGAAGTATCAACCCCAATGAAAATTGCTATTGGTATGGGTATTGCTTCAGCAGCTTATGTATTCTTGATGTTATTCTCTTTTGCATTGCCTGCAAAAGAGGCTCTTTCTGGAATGAGTGCTGCAGAACTAGATGCGATGCGAGTTACTCCATTTGTAATGATAGGGTTATACTTTATTCTTACAGTTGCAGAGTTATTTATATCACCACTTGGACTATCTTTTGTTTCAAAAGTTGCTCCTCCTCACTTACAAGGATTAATGCAAGGAGCTTGGTTGGCAGCTACTGCTATTGGAAACTCTTTATTGTTTATTGGAGGTATCCTATATACAAACGTTCCAATTTGGGCATGCTGGTTAGTATTTGCAGTCGCAACGGCATTATCAATGATTGTTATGTTAAGCATGGTTAGATGGCTTGAAAGAGTTGCTAAGTAACAATTTATAGCAATTATTATACAAAAAGGTTGTCGAATAGTTCGGCAACCTTTTTTTGTAGCTTCATATAGTATGAAGCTGCTTTTTGTTTGAGAGTTTGCTTTTATAAATGATGGCTATAGATAGCTATCGAGGTGGGGTACATAGCCAGGCATGTAGATGCAAAAAAAGGAGCAAGCGAAATAAGCTTTCTCCTAATCAAGTTAATTATTATTTTAGTTGGATGTTGTTCTGCTGAATTGAATGAATGTTTTTAAACGCCTTCTTCGTGGGTTATCTTCTTGATAATGTTATTTGCACGTTCTTCAATTTCAGGAGTTATATGATCTTTTAGTTCTTTTAGTAGAAGTGTCATTACAGCAATATCATCTGTAAAGCCTATAACACTAATAAAGTCCGGGATTAAATCAATCGGCATAATGAAATAGCCTAATGCACCAATGATATATGCTTTGTTTTTGAAAGGTACCCGGCTGTCTTGCAGAAGAAAGTATAGTAATAGAATTGGACGCAATATTTCGCCTCCAACTTTTTTTCCTAACCGCTTGATTTTTCTCCAAAAACGGTCTTCTGAATAGTAAGTGCCATATTTCATCAAGTCTTCGGTTTGATGAAATCGATGCTTGTTTTTATTACTGAATACCATCTATTAATAAATCTGCCAGAAAACAAACATACAAAATAATCTGCTTTGAGGATGTGAAATATGGAAATATTTCAGACGTTATTATTTTATTTTTCTCCAAGGCCGTATGAATAGCTTTATCAATCACATACACCTTTATACATAATCACTCGATTGTAAGCTCACAGATTTTTTAATCTCATAGTTTTGTGTGCTTTAACAAAAATCATGTATCGTTTCATACACTTTTCAGATGAAAGCACTCAAATAGATGGAAGAACGTTTGTGAATCTTACATTGCTAAACGTTTCTCCAATGTTTTTCAATTTCATTTTTTATAAAAAGTACTTTTGAAGGGATGATCCTATAAGCTTCTTGAAATGCAGGCACTTCGTCAAGTTCCTGATTGCGGCGCACGAAATCATCCATGGGTAAATCATCATGGTATCCTTCAAAAATTTTGTCATAGCTACTTTTTACTTCTTGTAATAAGACCCCGATTTCTTTCAATTCAGGAATAAGTAACATAGTTGCAATGATCCCTTCGAATTTTTGATAGCTTAATGATACAAAAAAGTCATTGCTTTCCATTAAGTAGAGCCAGTCTTTTACTCGTTGCAATGAGTTTTTATCAATACCCTGTATTGGTAGGTAGTTTGCATCATAAATATCATCTTTAATAGTCATAATGGCACGATTGATATCGAAGTTTTCTGCTCGATAGTGTCGTTCTGCTACGTCTTTGCTCGCCCCTGTTGCATCAGTAATAATACGAAGTGCTTTAGCTACATATAGTAATACACAGGTTTCTACATCTCCGTTGTGCTCTGTGAGCATTTGCTTTGCTTCTATAATAGGAATAGGAAGCATGGTACGAAGTTCTTTTATTTTTTCGGTCATTGCTTATAATCTTCTTTCTTGTAGATAATAATGACAAAAACTATGCCATCTTATCTCTTAAACGAATGACGCTTATGATTTTATTATTTTTGTAGCACGCGTCACCAGGTCATCTACTTGGGCTATTGATTCCAACCCAATAGTCATGGAATGCATATGCGCCTTTTTTAAGGCAAAGTTGAGCGACTCTTGTCGTTCGTTATCGGAGATGTTTTTTCCTTCTCCGAAAATTTTCATGCCGATAATACCTTTCCCATTAAGCATGGCTTGTCTCAATACGCTATTAACATCAGCAGTTGTTCCATCCATATGTGTTTCAAAAGGATTGATGCGAGCTAAGATAACATCCACCCACGGACTTTCAGCAGCCTCGACCAGTGCATCCCAATTATGACATGATACGCCCACTGTCTTTAAAATGCCTTTTTCTTTGGCTTCAGACAGTGCGTCCATATAATACTTTCTGCTTTTTGTCCATCCTCCTTCCATCAGGCAGTGCATCAGCAGAATATCTATATAATCTGTGTTAAGTTCTGTTCTGTAGCGATCCAAAACTTTATCTACCGGTTCAATGTTTTCAGAGCCTTCCGGGTGAGTCCAGATTTTTGTGCATAAAGTGACTTTTTCACGTGGCAATTCTTTGATTGCATTCGCAACAAATGTATGTGAACCATAGCCATCAGCCATGTCGTAGTATCTAATTCCTTGATCGTAGCAATGTCGGGCCAGTTTAACAAACTGATCCATTCCCAGTCGGGTTTGATTAGAAGCATTGTTATAGCCTACGGTACCTGTTCCCAATCCAATTTGAGATATTGAAAGTCCGGTTTTCCCCATACTAACGTAGTCAATAGGAGTAGAAGGTTCGAATCGAAGGTTAGATGCTGGAAAAGCCGTTTTGATGGATAATCCGGCAATTCCGGTTACACCGACTTTTATAAAACTACGTCTGCTTATCTTATTCATTGTGGTTGGTTTTTAGTGGGTTCAAATCGTGTTTTTTGAGCTGTAATTGTTACATTGCTAAATATATATCTTATATTTGGCAAGATAGCATTTTTCAAATCAATTTGCTATATGATTATTTATAAATCAACCTTAAAGTTACAAATGATGAAACATATTCTTTTAATATTCACCCTTATCTTACCAGTTATGGGAACAGCTCAAAGTACTCAATCTATTATTAACCCCGGTGCTACTGTACAAATGCTAGTAGATGGCTTCCGCTTTACGGAAGGTCCGGCTGTTGATAAGAAAGGCAATGTCTATTTTACTGACCAGCCCAACAATCGCATATTGAAATGGTCTGTAGATGGTGTGTTGAGCACTTTTATGGAAAATTCCGGCAGAGCCAATGGACTTTATATCGACAAGAAAGGGTATATTATTTCATGTTCAGATGCCGAAAATGAACTATGGAGTATTTCTCCAAAAGGTAATTACACCGTTTTACTCACGGATTATGAGGGGGCTAAGTTGAATGGTCCGAATGATTTATGGATACATCCGCGTGGAGGAATTTATTTTACCGATCCGCTTTATAAGCGCGGCTACTGGACGCGCGATCCTAAAATGCAGCAACCGGGCGAATTCGTGTATTACTTGTCACCCAACAGAAAAAAAGTGATAAAGGTAGCGGTTGACTTGAAAAAACCGAATGGCATCATTGGAACCCCTGACGGGAAAAAACTATATGTAGCAGATATTGAAGCAAACAAAACGTATGTTTATACTATTCAAAAAGATGGCACCCTCACAGATAAAAAACTATTTGCCCCTTTGGGATCAGATGGTATGACAATTGATGCTGAGGGTAATATCTATTTGACCGGCAAAGGCGTTACGGTATTTAATAAAGATGGAGAGCAAATCGAGCATATCCCGATTGATGCCGGATGGACGGCAAATATTTGTTTTGGTGGACGTGATATGAAAACACTATTTATTACAGCTTCCGAATATTTATATAGCTTGGATATGCGTGTCTCGGGCGTTAGATAGAGGCTTTTCATTATTTATCCTTGGTCTTTTTAGAATTTCTCTATAGACAATTCATCTTTCAACCCGGGTCAAAAGCTCTTTCAACACTCGTTGAAAGCTCTTCTTACACTCGTTGAAAGAGCTTCTAACAGCCGTTGAAAGGTTAGTTCTCCCAACCAATTGTCATAAAAGGCATGGATCATGTCTGTGAAAGCATCTGATAAAAAAGGTATTCGACAGTATACAGAGGCTCAAATTAAACTCTAACGGTCTAAATAGTTTACACTTTTTTATCTTCATCCTGTTAAGCTTGTCTCTTTTTTCACTCAAACTGTCCGGGTTTAGGTCTTTGGCTGATAGCTACGATTCGGATTAACATTTCCAAAAGCATATTTTTGACCTAAAACCTTTGTTTAAACAGCCGTTAGTCTGTCGTAAAAGTGTTTTTTATAGCTGAATCTTTATGCTCTCCGATAATTCTTTATAATTTTGTCAATCAAAATGATAATTAGAGAAAATATAAACCTATTTTAAAATAGAGCAATGAATATATCGTACAACTCGTTGAAAGAGTACCTTGATTTTGACTTATCCCCAAATGAAGTTTTAAATGCCCTTACCGATATCGGATTAGAAACCGGAAGTGTCGAAGAAGTTCAGGCTATAAAAGGAGGCTTGGAAGGATTGGTGATAGGAGAGGTCTTAACCTGTGTTGAGCATCCAAACTCAGACCATTTACATCTGACGACTGTAAATATAGGGGATGGAAATGAGCCATTGAAAATTGTTTGTGGTGCCCCGAATGTAGCAGCCGGACAAAAAGTGGTTGTGGCAACGATAGGAACCATCTTATATGATGGCGATAAAGAGTTTGTCATCAAGCGCTCTAAGATACGAGGAGAAGAGTCTTTCGGCATGATTTGTGCAGAAGATGAAATTGGCATTGGCACATCTCATGATGGTATTATGGTACTTCCGGATACAGCCATTCCGGGAACGCCGGCCAAAGACTATTTTAATATTAAAAGTGATTACGTACTGGAAGTAGATATTACCCCTAATCGGGTAGATGCCACTTCACATATTGGTGTAGCGCGCGATTTAGCAGCCTATCTGAAACAACAAGGAGTCAATAGCCTGTTGCGTATTCCTTCGGTTGATAACTTTGCGATAGAAGACCAATCGTCGTTTATTCCTGTACAAGTTGATAATTCGGAAGCTTGTATCCGCTATTCCGGAGTACAGATAAAAGGCGTTCAAGTGAAAGAAAGTCCTGATTGGTTGAAAAATTATTTGTTGGTTTTAGGCTTGCGCCCCATCAATAATGTGGTTGATATCACCAATTTTGTTCTGCATGAATATGGACAACCTCTTCATGCCTTTGATGTGAGTCATATTAAAGGAGGAAAGGTTGTTGTGAAGACCATGCCTGAAGGAACTAAGTTTATTACTTTAGATGGAGTAGAGAGAACATTGACAGAACGTGACTTAATGATTTGTGATACTGAAGCACCCATGTGTATTGCCGGTGTGCTGGGTGGATTAGATTCAGGTGTGACGGAGAGTACGACCGATGTATTTCTTGAGTCAGCTTGTTTTCATCCATCCTGGGTTCGTAAAACAGCCCGCCGTTTCGGTCTGAATACAGACGCATCATTTCGTTTTGAGCGAGGATTAGATGCTAATCATACCATCTATGCTTTGAAGCGAGCTGCATTGTTAATAAAAGAGATTGCAGGAGGAGTAATATCCGGTGAAATTCAGGATGTATATCCTCAAAAGATGGAACCATTTATGGTTGATGTGACCTATGACAGAATAAACTCACTGATAGGGAAAAACATTCCTCAAAATACAGTAAAAAGTATATTAGAAAGTTTGGAAATACGCATCGTTTCAGAAACAGAAGAAGGGTTGTCATTAGCCGTACCTCCCTATCGTTTCGATGTGAGAAAAGATGTGGATGTGATTGAAGACATCTTGCGTATTTACGGATATAATAATGTGGAAATTAGCGATAGTGTCAAGTCGAACTTGAGTTATAAAACAGCTACCGACCAAAGCTATAACTTGGAGAATTTGATTGCTGAACAATTATGTGGAGTAGGCTTTAATGAGATATTGAACAACTCATTGACTAAGAAATCTTATTATGAGGAATTGTCTGTTTACCCCTTGGCAAACTGTGTGCACTTATTAAATCCGTTGAGTAATGACTTGAGTGTGATGCGACAAACCTTATTGTTTGGCGGTATGGAGAGCGTTTCTCGAAACATACGTCATCAGCATCCGAGCATTGCGTTTTTCGAATTTGGAAATTGCTATACCTATCAAGAAGACCATAACAAAGAGGGCGAAACACTTGCTCCCTATACTGAAAACTATCGGTTGGCTTTGTGGCTTACGGGTAATCGGATTGATAATAACTGGGCACATTCGAATGAACCGCATACGGTATATGAACTAAAGGCTCATGTGGTTAATCTGCTCACTAGGTTAGGTGTTTCAGTAGACCAATTGATGTGGAATAGTTTTTCTAACGAAATATATGACACAGGCGTATCCATCACTTCTCCTACCGGACGCCAGCTTGGTACGTTAGGGGTTGTTAGCCGGAAGATGCGTAAAGTGACAGATGTTGAACAAGAAGTGTTCTATGCTGAGTTAGACTGGAAAGTACTGATGAAAGAAATTGCTAAGAATAAAATCACTAGCACAGATTTACCTAAATTTCCGGAAGTGAAACGAGATTTGGCATTATTGATTGACAAAGGAACTGCTTTTGCTGATATTACTCGGATAGCTCGTAAGGCTGAACGGAAGCTTTTGAAGCGAGTTGTTTTGTTTGATGTCTATGAAGGGAAAAATCTACCGGAAGGAAAAAAATCTTATGCAGTTAGCTTTTATTTGCAAGATGAAGGAAAAACTTTGGCAGACAAACAGATAGATTCTATCATGCAGAAAATACAAGTTTCTTTGAATAAAGAATTAGGAGCAGACTTGCGTTAATTTTAGAGTCGTTTATTTTAAAATCATCAACAATGAATAGAACTATATATAAATTAGTGGCTCTTTTTTTTAGTTTCATACTTTTATCTTGTAGTGTAAAAGGAGAAGAAACTGACGATGGTAATTATGTGAAAATTCCTTTGTTTGGAAACACGTATGTCACGACAGAACATCGTTATTCAGTAGGTATTGGTGAAAGCGGAATTACCAAATGGAAAGATCCGGCTGTAAAATACTCCGCTTGGTTTAAGGTAATTGATGAGGGTGAGCTAACCATAGCCTTACGTGCTAAGACTAAAGGTGGGCAATCAAAAATAAAGGTAGTGGTGAATGGAAAACCCTTCACACTAACGGTAGAAAACAGCGAGTGGAAAATGCTTCCAGTTGGTGAAATTAAAATTGATGCACCCCAGTATGTCCGTGTTGATTTTGAAGGAGTTGAAAAAGAAAAATCACTTTTTGCAGATATATCAGATATAGGAATTAGCGGTAAACCTGCTGAAGGTCCTTTGCACTATCTGCATGATTTTGAAACCTATTGGGGCAGGAGAGGACCTTCTGTGCATATGGGCTATACACTTCCTGAAGGAAAAAATGTAGAGTGGTTTTATAATGAGGTGACTGTACCTGTCGGAAACGATGTGATAGGCTCTTATTATATGTCGAATGGTTTCAGTGGAGGCTATTTTGGTATGCAAGTAAATAGTGAAACCGAACGAAAAGTATTGTTTTCTGTATGGAGTCCTTTTGAAACTGACAACCCGAATGAAATACCTAAAGAAGACCGAATAACTACTTTAGCCAGAGGTGAAGATGTGCATATTGGTGAGTTTGGAAACGAAGGTTCTGGGGGGCAAAGCTATTTAAACTATCCCTGGAAAGCGGGTAATACCTATAAATTCCTGACGCGTATTTATCCTGAAGGAAATGGAAATACTATTTTTACTTCTTACTTTTTTGCTACAGATGAAAATCGTTGGAGACTGATAGCCAGTTTTCGTCGCCCTAAAACAGATATGTGGTATCAAGGCGCACATTCATTTTTAGAAAACTTTATACCGGAGCAAGGTTTTATACAGCGCCGAGTATTGTTTTCTAATCAATGGGCTGTGACTTCTGAGGGCGAATGGATTCCGGTTACAGAAGGACGCTTCACCTATGATAATACAGCAGCTGCCGGCGTGCGGCATGACTACCAAGGTGGAATGGAGGATGGTAGCTTTTATCTGCAAAACTGTGGATTCTTTGATGAGAACACAGTCTATCAAACGGTTTTTACATTTGATATTGATCGTAATGTGAAGCCGGAAATAGATTTGAAAAACTTGCCTGTTGAATAATAATTTATCGATTATATAAAAAGTAATTATACAAACCTATGGGAAGAGCATTTGAATATAGGAAAGCAACCAAATTTAAACGTTGGGGAAATATGGCTCGTGTCTTTACGAAGCTGGGTAAGCAAATAACTATTGCAGCTAAAGACGGTGGACCTGACCCGGAAACTAACCCACACTTACGTGTTTTGATGCAGACGGCTAAAAAAGAAAATATGCCGAAAGACAATGTGGAAAGAGCTATTAAACGTGCTGTCTCTAAAGATTTTTCAGACTATAAGGAAATGAACTATGAGGGCTATGGTCCTTTTGGCATTGCTATCTTTGTAGAGACTGCTACTGACAATCCCACACGTACGGTAGCTAATGTACGCAGCTATTTTAATAAGTTTGGAGGATCATTAGGTACGACCGGGTCGTTAGAGTTTTTGTTTGACCATAAATGTGTATTTCATATTGTCAGTAAACCCGATATGAATTTAGAAGAGCTGGAGTTAGAGCTTATTGACTTTGGCGTAGATGAAGTGGTTGAAGATGATGAAGAAGTTGTGATTTATGGTGAATTTTCGCAAAACTCAGCCATCCAAAAACATTTAGAAGAAGCCGGGTATGAGATAAATAGCAGTGAGTTCGTACGTATTCCTAACGATGAGAAAGAGGTGACTCCTGAACAGCGCGAAACGTTAGATAAACTGATTGAGAAGTTGGAAGAAGACGAAGATGTTCAAAATGTTTTCACCAATATAAAAGAGGGCGATGACGAGTAAATAATGCCATCTACCTAGAATAAAAACATGAAGGTGACTTAATTGTCACCTTTTTTGTTTTTCTTTGTTTATAGAACAATGTATAGCTCGTATGAAAAACCACCATCGTATTTATTATATCTGTTTGTTAATAATCTTATTTTCTGCTTGCCGACCTACTACTAAAGACATTCAGGGGAATGGATGGGAAGTGATTGGTGATGTGACGTTTGAAAAAGGATTTGGAGTTTCTCTTTTAGACCCTAATGATGTGGTGAAAGGAGGAGGGTTCAAAGCAACCAATGCAGATACGCTCTTTTTTACTACAAGAAATGAATCACCCATTTGGCAACTATCTCAATGGTATAGCAAGTACGATATTGCCCATGCAGATGGCATGTTGACTGAGGAGCATGGCTTTACTTATGCCAATGAAGGTAAACGAATAACCAAGTATGAAGATGGAAGTTTATTGTTGGAAATTAAAACCAGCGAAGAATATACCAACCCTCGTAAAGATGGAGAGAATTGGCCTCATTTGCTCATCGAACAGTCATTTAGCCAGTGTCCCAATATCGGAAAATTTCAAGCGTTGAATTTCACGATGTCCCTGAGGCTCGTGAAGTGTGAAAATCGAATGAATCCCGGTGAGTTTGATGAAAATTTCCATACGGCTCAGTCTCCTTATTATTTTATCTTACGTAATGTCAACGAGCAATCAGATGATTTTAATAAATCTATTTGGCTGGGCATTCCTTCGTTTGATTATCGGTATGACCGCATGAATGAACAAGAGCTTATTTCATGGGATTTAGGTACTTCTATGTATATATATAATCTGCCTCAAATGCCTGTTTGGGGTGATATTCAGTTTCAGGATATGCAATGGCATGAAGCGCAGGTGGATATCCTGCCATTAATAAAAGAGGCTGTTACGGGTATGAAAAAGAAAGACTTTTTTCAACATACTTCCTTAGACGATTTAGAACTTGTGGGTATGAACTTTGGCTGGGAAGTGCCGGGTACTTTTGATGCAGCTATACAGATAAAAGGATTAAGTTTAAAGGCTTTATAAGTAAGAATCTCTGATTGTATAGAGCTATAATCAATACATATTATTATGAAACACACTTTATGGATACTTATACTCCTTTTCTTTTCACATACGATGATAGGATGTACTTCTTCATCTACCGACCAAATAGGGGTACTTGATATGACTTACCTTTTGTCGAATGATTTGTCTGACCGTTCTTCAGCTAATCGTACATGGGAAGAACTACATGCAATAGCTACGTTGCAAGGGGTGGTTAATAGAGAAAAGCCTCGATTATATATCCGTTACGTTACTGAAGGTGCAATAAATATTGATGACTATTGGTGGTCTAAATATCGACAACCGGGTGAGTGGTTAGCTAGTAAAGATACATTTGCTTTACAGACCATTGATAAAGCCATTAACTATTTTAAAAATGATATAAAAGGGGTTGTTGTCTATGATCCACAGGTAGCTTCTACCAGTAATGTGGCTTCGGCTGTTTGTGGAGCCGATAACCTCATGGCTATTCGGTATGATTTGACATCGGGCAGCTTGTATAATCGTATTGTGTTGAATGGACCTAAGTTGCCGGTAAAAGTATGGCTGATAAACGAAGATGGGAGCTCTAAATTTACCGGAGAAGGTACTATCCCGGATACGGATATTCCTTCTACCAGTTCTCTGAAAAATGATCCTTATCGGTGGTTTATTGAAAACTATATGAAGAAAGGAAAATGCTCTGCTGAGTTTGGTGCTTATTATATTGACCAAAAGTGGCTGGATAATCCACAGGCTACAGTCAACAATCATCATACTTTGACGAATCATGACTTTTTTGTGAGTAAAAAGGCTTTCTTTTTTGACCTTTCACCACATGGAGATGAGCCGGCTACTGACGAACTTACCCAACCGGTAGGAACAGACCTTGAAACGCTAAAGTCTTTTTTGTTGACTGCTTACGCACTGAATGAAGGAAACAAAATGTGCTATATAGGGGGATTTCCCTCATGGGCTTTTAAGTATACCAACTGGCAAAATGTGGGAGGGCGACATGAGCCGGTCGCAACCGAATGGGAGTTCTCGCAGCTGATAGGTGCTTATAATGCCTTTAAAGATGCGGATGCCATAGGCTTTGGAGCATTGGCTAATGCCTCTTTTTGGACCCATTTTCCTTTGCAAGAAATATATCCACAGCGAAAAGTAACAGACGAAGAGTTGAGAGAAAGAGGATACCTGGATGAAAACCTGAAATTGGATATTGATGGGAGAGATTTTGTTGTTTTTTATGTGGGTGACTATGATGCCTCTTCATGGGTAGCGCAACGAACACCAACGATATGGGACGACCCGAATAGGGGTGAGGTGCCTATGATGTGGTCTATTAGTCCGGTGTTGGAAAATCGTGTACCTATGGCAATGCATTATTATAGAAAGTCTGCAACAGGCAACGACTATTTTGCTTCAGCTGATAATGGCGCCGGCTATCTAATGCCGGGAATGTTGCAAGAACCTCGCCCCATTTCCGGGCTGAGTTCCGGACTGGATGCATGGGCAGCGCATTGCAAAAAATATTATAAACGGTGGGACTTGACTATTACCGGGTTTGTAATTGACGGAACTGCTCCCGGATTATCAAAAGAAGGACTTGATTGCTACGCCTCTTTTAGTCCGGATGGAATAGTGCCTCAAAAAGTACCTTTAACTTTATTGCATGGTGAAATGCCTGTGCTGCGATCAGATGAAGATATTATAGCAGATGACCCTAAAGAAGCAGCCCGGCTGGTTGTCAATCGTGTGAATCATCGTCCGATACCTTTTCATTGGTTCCGGAATATTTTAAAAACACCTACCTGGTACAAAAATGTAGTTCATGAAATGCATACATTAGATTCATCTATCGAGTTGCTGGATGCCCCCACTTTCTTTGCTTTATATAAGAAATACCTGCAAGAAAATCCACAAGCAGCCAATGGTGAAATACATTAAAGATATAGATTTATAGTCTTGTTATTGAATGAAATACCTTCATTAGAAAGATAAGAAGTAGAGAAACAGATTCAATTTTTTGATACTGTGCCCTATACACTCCGTGCTTTAACTCGGTGTATAGGGCAGCTTTTATAGGATATAATAATCTTCTTTTAAATACCTGTTTGTGTACAAGGTGTACATCGGACTTTTAGTGTAGAAACAAAATGTTAGAAGTAAATTTTGTAACTGATATTGGGTATAAGCCCCATCCCTTTTTCTTTTTTAATGGTATGGGTCTTTTCATCATACTGATAGAAGTGCGATCCTGTGTAGAATCCAACATTCAGTAGTTTGATTGAAAATTCATGGGATAGTTTACGCTTGTTTATTTTGTAGTTGATAGATATATCTCCATTTATCGCAGGGTTGAACTTCTTTGAGAAGGCTTTTGATTCATCAAATTCAATTTCATGTAATTGGTTTGATTTTTCTATATCTATCGGGGTATATCGGTCTCCTCCCTGAAAAAATAGTCGCCCGTTTATTCCTAAAATATGCTGTTTTTGCTTGCCTACCATCCATTCTTTACCGGCAACCAGGTTAAAGCTAAAACCTCGGTCGTACCGGGTATTTCTCCATATATTATCACCTCCTTTATACTTAGACTTAAACAGAGAACCGGTCAGCATATAATAGAAACCTTTTTTCATGTATTGCTCGAAGGTAATATCAACACCATAGTTTTTTCCTGCTCCATTGTTTTCAAGTATTTTATCTAGGTATATATCTTGTTGGTTGATGATTGAAAATGAACTGCCTTTTTCAACCGGAATATGATACAGTGATTGATAATAGGGTTCTATGCGTAAATGATGAATGGGGCTTATAGTCCAGTCATAACTTAATCCGAAGTGGTGTGCTTTTGATAAATCCAGATATTTATTAGATTCCTTTTTGCCATTAATTTCTTGTTCAACAAAGTAATAGTCCAGCCTTTCTATTCTGCTATGCAGACCGTAGGCCAGCGAAAGAGCATGTTGTGGCTTAAACTTCCACTTCAATGAGGCTCTAGGCTCTAAACTCCAGTTCTTATTTAAGGAGAAATATTGAGAAGTAAGCCCTACGCTAGCAGATAAATATGGATTGAAATCTATCGTTGATGTGCTATATGCTGAAAAAACGGAGCTGCTCCCATCTCCTTTAGAGACTCTTTCCATGGGATGATTGAGTCCAATCATCGGACTGACTTTATAGTCTAAATCATAGAATAGCCCTGTAACACGAATACCTGTTCTATTCATATGTTTTGAACTGAATCGCTTGTTTAGGTAAGAGCTGAAAACGATATTCCATTGACTATTTTGTATGTCTCCTACGGGAATAACAGCTTCTTCAAGGGTACGTTGATTAACCTTTGTTTGATCGTGAGAATAAGTTGCTGCAAGCGATGACTGGAGGTATGTGTTTGGATTTATGAGGTATTTATGACTCAGTCCTCCGGCTAGTTTCTCTAAGTTTGTTTTTCCTGATTGTCTGTCTGACAACGTTTCCCAACTTTCTCGTTTTTCTTCTTCTTTGTGTTCATCTTTGTCAATTAATCCTAAACCCCAAATTGAAAAAGTTCCTAGTTTCTTAGTCGGAAAATTTAATTTGAATGATAGGTCTTGATATTTCATGTTGATATCTCCATTCGTAGCTAAACTGGTTGTAGAGAAGCGATAGTTGAATATATAGGAGCTTCTATGCTTTTTGCTTAGTGGACCCTCTGAGGCTAAGTCAATACCGAGCAACCCAAGCTGAAAGGTATGCTCATGTTTTTGATTGTTACCGTTGCGGATATGCATATCAAGTACGCCTGAAAGTGCATTGTTGTATTCGGCATTAAAAGCACCGTTATAGAAATCAAAATTACCCATAACCTGCGTGCTGAGAGCCGATAAAAAGCCTCCTCCTAGACCGGACAAATCGGCAAAATGGGTTGGGTTAGGTATTTCGATTCCTTCAAGCCTCCATTGAGTAAACTGAGGAGCATTTCCCCTGATAGCAATGGCATTTGTGCCTACACTCCCGGCTACTCCTGCAAAGGCGGAAACCATTCTTGCCGGGTCGTCAAAACCATTTGCAAAGCGATTTGCTTCTTCCATACTTACCATTCTTCCTCCGGTAAGTACTGTCGAGTTAATTAATTGACTTTTATTTAATTCAGGTCTAACAATAACTTCATCCAGGTTATGTATATTCTCGTTTATTTGTATGACGAGATATACTTCTTTAGAGGAGGTAACCAATACTTCTTTGGTGATATTAGGGGTGTATCCAATTAATGACGTTTGGACATTGCATCGACCGACAGGTACATGATTGATTGTAAATTGCCCTAGACTATCGGTCACTGCGCCTAGGTTTGGATATTCCTGAATCGTAACAGATGCATATGCTATGGGCATATTTGTTTTTGAATGTATTACAACCCCACGTACCACTTGTGTTAATACGTTTTCTTTCTTTGTTGAAACTTGATTCTCTTTAGCTAAAGGGAATATGATAATGTGATAGCCCGTGATTCTAAATGTGTAGTTTGTCTCTTTTAGTATTTCATTTAATCCATCTTCTACTTTGACGTCTTGAAGATTTAAGGTCATTTCTCTTTTTAAGTTTAACTCTGACAGTTCGTAGGCAATGGTATAATTGGTTTGCTCTTCTATCTGATTGAATGCTTCTTTTAGGCTGATTTTTTCTTTCTGGATGCGAATTACTTCTTTTTTATTTTGTGCAAATAGTTGGAATGAAAAAGAGAGGAAAAGCATATATAAAAGAGCTTTATATATGATAGGGTTACTTGTATTTATATTCATTTTGTTATTTTTGTATAGTTGATTATTTGTTTTACTTCGTTTGAATAAATTCTCGACATTTCTGAATCGGGAAGAGGGTCTCAAGCTGCTTCCCGATTTTTTTGTTTAGTTCATCTTCTCATTATCTTCAATAATTATTTGGTCTTTATCTATTTTGTATTGTATATCTGTGATGTTCTTCATTAAACTTAATATTTCCTGGAGATTTTCTCTTTTAAGAAACTTAATAGTATAGCGTTTAGAAGATGAAATATTGCTTTTATTTATTATCTGAACATTAAACTTGCGTTCTAAAGTTTGAAGTATATCTATCCATGAAGCATCAGTGAAAATAAGTTTCCCTTCTTTCCATGCGGATGTTTCTTCAGAAGAGACGGTTGATAGAGTCGTTTTTAGAGTTTGATTGTTCAAGGTGAATTGTTCGTTCGGATGAAGTATAGCTGCTTCTTTTGCATGGGTGTATATAGCAACCTTGCCACTCTTTAATGTAGCGACTGCTTCAATGTCATTTGAATAGGATTTAACGTTAAACTCAGTTCCCAATACTTTTACATCAAGTCCTCCTGCTTCTACGATAAATGGACGCAGGCTGTCTTTGCTCACTGAGAAAAAAGCTTCGCCATTTAAGATAACTGTACGTTGTTCGCGTTGAAACTTTTTCGGATATTTTATCGTTGTGCCTGCATTGAGCCAAACCTCAGACTCATCGGGAAGCAGCAGGTGTGTTGACTCTCCATAGGCTGTAGATATTTCAATAAAGTTGTTTTGAGTTGAGGTATAGTATAGTAAGCCTCCACCAATGAGTAATAATGGAATAAGAATAGCAGCAATGCGAGATATCTTTTTATACAATGGGAGTTTAAGACCAAAGCCAATTCGTTTATTTACACGCTCTAATGCTTTGGCAGTGTTAGAGTCTGCCTGTTTTTTTAGATCATTCCAGTAGCTTAAAGAAGCTTGTTCTTTTTCTTCTGCGTAGCTGTCTTTAATCAGCCATCGCTGAACTTTTTCTTCCTTTTCTTCTGAGAAACGCTTAGAGAGATAGGCGTGAATTATTCTGCTTATTAGGTTTTCCTTATTCTTTTCCATGCTAAACTGTTTTTTATTTATCAGAAACCAATAGAAACTTTTCCTTTAGCTTCCGGCTTCCATAGACTGTTTTTCTGGTCATACGTATATTCAACCCCTACATTTAGTTGAGAGTTCTTTGTGGATTTATAATGCATATTTGCACCAATTCGTGTTCGTGGCATTTCGTTTTCCTTGCTTAAGAAAGGGTCTGTACTGTTGTTTATGATATACTGACTCAATAGCTTCAGATAGGGCCTATCATGTATGTGATACGTGATTCCTCCATTAAAACCATAAGCTATTTGCTGTGAAAACAGATTGAAGCCATTTTGTAAACTAATGAAGCCCCCAAGCTCTACAGACAATTTGCTTAGAGGCAACCATTGTAGAGAACCACCCATATTTTGAATACGACTTAGACCAGTATGAGTCAGTTGGTTATTAAAACCATGAAAGCTGAGTCGCCGCGATAACTTTTGGAACTCATAGAGATGCTTATTAAGAAAAGTAGGATTATAGCTAGTTAGAGACTGCTGTGGATAGAATAAGGAGGTGCTCAGCCATGAATCGCTGTATGTGTTTTCCTTCAAAAGAGCGGCGTCATTTTCTAGCAGTCTGTTTGATAATTCAATGGATTGCTTTTTAGTATCTATGGAAGTACCTTTCAACTCGTTTTGAGCCCATAGTTGTATAAATGGTAAAAATAAAATGAAAAAAACTGGTATCCATTTTTCCATCTGTGTATGCTTCATTTTTTCTTGGCTTTACTATATATACAATTAACTAGTAAAAAACTCAGTGAGAAAAATAAAGTTTTTGAAAATAGGCTAGAGTAGTGTGAAGAAAAAAATAGAAATGGCTTTGCGTATCTCTTTTAAGGCAAGACTTAGTTGACTCTCTACATTTCGTTTAGTTGTGTTTAATTGCTCTGCTATTTCAGTATTACTGAAGCCTTTTTCTTTACTTAATATATATATGCGCCTTCGTTGTTCAGGCATTCTTTCAACAATATCATCTATTAAAAGACCTAATTCTTTTGCAATTAAGTCTTCTTCAGAAGTAGAACCATATTGTTCAGAGGTCATGGAACTGTCTATATAAGCAGCATGTAGAAACTTTCGTTTTAAAAAATTAAGAGCAGCATTTCTAGCTATGGTATGTAAGTACGAATTGAAAGATTTATCTAGGTCTATGCTCTCTCTCTTTTCCCACAAATTGACAAATAAATCTTCAGCTAGCTCTTCTGCTTCCACCTCAGATTTTAAATATCCGTAAAGAAAAAACTTTGTTTTGTTGTAATAAGTCGTAAACACCGTTTCAAATGCTTCATGATTGCCCTCACGCAAAGCTTTTAGTGTGTCTATATCAATATTATTACGCATTATCTTAGGATAGCTTTATTTAGAAATGCAAAAAAAGCAATAATTTACTGAACTAGAAATTGTTTTTTAGAATGTTAAGAGACCACGGGCTTAATTATCCCTTTTTATGATGTAATAGGGTAGGAGGATGACCTTTATTTGCTTATTAAATTTTTATAGACAACTGTGTCTAATAGTTCATTTCTCTTTTGCTTGGAAATCGGCAACTCTTGTTCATTGATATAAAGCCTACCTCCCGCAATTTTATGAATATGTGATAGGTTGATTAAATAAGAACGATGTATTCTGAAGAAATGTTCTTTAGGCAAGGTCTCTTCTAATGAAGTCATCGTTTGATGGATGGTAAGCACCTTGTCTTTGAAATACAGTCGTACATAATTCTGCATTCCTTCTGCATAAAGGATATCTTCCCAGGCAATCTGTTGAAAAGCATCTCCCTGACGAACATACATGGTCGACTTGGCTTCTTCATGAGCATTTTTCAATATCAGTTGTGTGCGAAACATATCCTCCGCTTTAGATACTGCTTGGAAAAAGCGTTGGAAAGCAATAGGCTTCATTAGATAGTCTACCACATGTAGCCTAAAGCCTTCAAGTGCATATTCGGAATAAGCCGTTGTGATTATGGTTAATGGTGGATTATCGAGTGATTCAAGAAATTCTAATCCGGAAAGATAAGGCATATTAATATCTAAAAACATCAGATCTATTTCTTTCTTTTTGAGTAGGTCTGCAGCCTCTAATGCTGATGAGCAAGAAGCAGTAACTTCCAGAAAATCTATTTTTTTTATATAGTTGACAATTCCCTTGATAGCAATTGATTCATCATCTACCACTAAGCAGTTCATGCGATGTTGTATTGTGTGTTTTGATATAATTTCTGCCATATCTATATGTTTATGATAAGTTGAGTATGATAGATGGAATCGGTTTCATCTATCATCAGTTTATATTTCCCGAAGTACAGTATATCTAAACGCTCTTTTATGTTTTTAAGCCCTATGCCTCCTTCTTTTTTCTTTTTTGTTGGCAGGCTTGTTTTTGTATTTCTCACATCCAGGTGTATCGTGTTCTCTTTTTGCACAAAGTCAATATGGATATATCCTTTTTCAAAGTCTGACTTAGAAACATGCTTAAACGCATTTTCAATGAAAGTAATAAAGAGTAATGCAGGGATTTCTTTTTGCGGACTTTCCATTTTCCATTGACAAGTAACTGTTAGTTTACCTTCCCATCGAACTTTCTCTACACCAATGAAGTCTTTTAAGAACTGAATATCTTGCTCTAACGTTACTTTCTCTTTCTCTCCATTATATAGTTGATAGCGTAAGATGTCTGCGTATTTTATCAATAAATCAGAAGCTAATTCCACGTCAGTTTGCATTAATATATGGATATGATTTAAGACGTTGAACATGAAATGAGGAGTTACCTGATGTTGAAGTGTCCGTAGCTGATATTCTACCAGTGCTTTTTGTGACTTGATATACTCTTGAAAGAATCGCAAACCACAGATGGTGATATTTATGATAAATCCGGCTGAAATTGGGACAAAAATCGTATACAAAGCTAAGCCTGATAAATCAAAATAGGTCGAATAAGGGAAAACGCCTGTTCGCTCCAAATAGTAAAATAAACTGATGTAGATAATAAAGACGCTTCCTACTACTATAGATAAAACCAAAAATTGGAAAGTAAATAACTTCACCTTCTTTTGCTTTATTGCTTTAGACAAAAGGGTTCCACTGAGATAGTTGGAGATGGGAGCTATCGTAAATATAAGACAACATGTAAATAATATAGATTCAAATAAGGATTTCACCTGTGGCGCTACTTGAAGCCAAAAGATGAAAAAGATCATCATCCAAAAAGGGATGATAACATATTTGTTATTATTAATCATATCTATCTTCATGCTGCAAAGTTAATGGATTAATAGGTAGATATATTACCGTTCGTCAAAGGCTAAGTGATAGTTCGTCAAAAAGATTTCATAAAAATGAATATTAAAGAGACTTTTGAGCAACACGTTGGATTATTAGTGTCGTCTTTGTGTCAAACAATTTATAATTCTTATATGAAGAAAAATTTACTCTTAGCTTTTTTGTTTATTGGTTTTGTCAATGTAAATGGGCAAATGTTTTTTAAGACTGAATATATAGGAAAGTCTAATTACCGTATGACGGAAGGTGATACCGATACGCGAGTTGGTAATAGTAAAGGTTCAGCATTAATCCATCAGGGAGGCATTAATATACCTATATCTATGAAACTAGATGCGAATAAAAGACCAACTATGTGGGGTGTAAGCGGCGGCGGATCTTATGTAAAACTTGATAACAAAAACTTTGTGGATCCATTAGTTATTGACGAGATTATGAATCTCTCTTTAAACCTACTTCATGTAAGACCGCTAACTGAAAAATGGTCTATGATGGCTGTAGTGGGAGGAGGAGTTTATGTGCCGAGTACACGTTTTTCTCAAATTAGATTTAAACATGTTCTGGGGAATGTTGGAGCCATTTTTATTTATCATTTAAAGCCGAATCTGGAGTTAGGTGGAGGAGTAGCAATGAATAACTCTTTTGGCTATCCAATGGTATTTCCTGCTTTCTATTTAAATTGGAGAAAAGAAGGGCGTCTGGATGTTAAAGTCGCGATGATGGAAGGAGTAGAGCTATCCGCAGGATATGATGTGAATAAAAGCATAAGACTCAATGTGGTAGCTGAAATGAATGGACAGATGGCTTTGGTGGAACAAGAAAGAAGTGATAAAATATTCTCACATCAATATATGGTGGTTGGACTTCAACCGGAAGTTAAGGTCGGGAAATATATTTCTATCCCTTTTACAGCAGGAATTAGTGCTATGCGACCAGCCGAAATGACCAATAGAAGTTTGAAAAGTCTGTTTCAGGATAGAGGATACTATTTCCAAGTAGCTCCTTATATCTCGGTAGGGCTCCAAGCCGGATTTTGAGATGAGATAGTGTCATTCGGTAGTTAACGCTGCTTTCAGAATAACCTGAGCGTAAGAAAACTCTAGCGATAGATGCGAGCAAATCTTAATTACTGTACCTTTGTTCAAGATTATTAAAAACACATACTAGTGTGTGAAAAAGAACAAGTTGTAAAAGTAAAACTATGGAACAGAAGAAGTTTGATTACAAAATGCAAATGGACGTTAAATACGATTATCTTGAGAAAATTGATGTTCCTGAAATCGTAAAGAATTGCACGGATAAATGGTTTAACCAATCACTGTGTAATGTTAACTCATCGGTGTTCCGACTCGGTATCTTTGAGGGGGAATATCATATGCATAAACACGATAATGACGACGAACTGTTTTTTGTCATAGAAGGCAGTATCGTTTTAGAAACAGAAAAAGGTAGTTTTGAACTTGGTCAATACGAAGGAGTATGTGTTCCGAAAGGTATTATGCACAGACCAATAGCCAAAAGTAAAGCGGTTGTGCTTATGATAGAAAACATCGGTATCGACCCTATCGGAAACGACTAAATTGGTGAAGGGTTTTTAGGGTCGATCCCTTATTTTTGACGAAAGGTATCTAAGACAAAGAATATAAAAATAGAGAGCTAACATTGCAGCTCTCTATTTTTATTTGGTTCCCAAGGAAGAGAACTATTATTTATCTCTATTGATAGACAGCCTTTTATATCCTTTCAAATCAGTAAAACCACACGATTTAGCACACGATTATCTTTCATCATTCTGCTCGCTATGAATATGATTACTAAAACAAAGTTGCAAAAATGATCAACATACACAAACATTTAATTGTATTTGTATCGACTGTAACAGTTACGCGGGTAACTCTTTTTGGTCAATACCGTTTTCCTGAAGTTATTTTCTTTTAAGCACACTTTTGTATACACTTTGTATACATCTTTTTCTTATAAGAAATCAGTCTCTTATTTACATTTGTTATTGCTTAAAATAAGTTAAGCGAAGGCGTTATGTTTTACAAACTCAAGAACAATAGAACTATGATTAAAAAGATAATTTTAGCAGCATCACTTGTTAGCATGATAGCAGTATCACCCGCTCAGGCTCAATTTAAAAATCTAGGGAAAATAGTAGAAAAAGCTGTAGATGGTGCAGTTGACAAAGTGACAAAAAAAGCGACTGATATGGCAACAGATGCAGCCTTAGAAACAGGTGCTAATAAGGCCTCCGATCAAATTATTAAATTCATGGATGGTAATAATACTATTACATCTGCCAACGACGCACATACAACAAGGCTTAAATCTGTTTTAGGAAACGATTTCACAAAGTTAGATGACAAGATGTTAGATATAAAAGTATATGAAACATCGGAAGCAAATATTATTACCCTCAATAATGGGAGTATACGCATATATAGTGGTATGATGGATATGCTATCGGACGATGAAATCAAAGCTTTGATAGCAATGCAAGTTGGGCACATCAAAAGTGGAAACATAAGAGATAACCTACTGAAAGCTGTATCGGGAGACAAGTTGGAAGATATGACAGAAACTCAGCTTGATAAGCTACTGTCTTTCTCGGAAAGTAAGATTAAAGTTATAATGAACGAGCTCTTGCAATTACCCTACACCAGAGAGCAAAATAATACAGCAGATAATTATGCCCAAAAATTCTTGAAAAATAATGGAGGAAAATCCAATAGTTACTCTAGTCTAACTTCAAAAATCAGGGAGCTATCTCTAATTGACTTGGAGTCGAAAACTATAGATAGAGAAAGTGAAGCCACGCTTCAGGCAAAAGCTGCTTCTTCATTCATAAATGTAAATTCACTTAGATAAAATATACACAGATACTTAAAATAAATTTCAAAAAACAATGATGAATAAAATATATAGCAGATCTATTTCTGTAGCGATAATACTGGTAATGCTTTCATTTGTTTATGCTTGTAGTGACGATGAAAACGAAGATCGTGAAGATGCCGGTAACGGAACAAATCAGGCAAAGCTGCTTCCTATAAAGATATTTACTGACCTGGGTGATAATAATACCAAGAGCTATGTATATGAATATGACGAAGACAATCGCTTGGTGAAAATCAAAGTAGTAGATGTGATAAATCACCCAGGAATACAGAATCACACATCTTCTGTATACACCATAACCTATGGGCAGCGCATCAACGAAGAAGAGGCTCCGAAAAGTATTCTTATCGAAAGCACTATTATGTCTTCATTGAATACCGGAATAGTAAATCGTGAAGACAGGTATGAGCTAACATATACTGGAAGTAATGTCGAGGTCAGGCTTATCAGTAGCAAAGACAACTCCCATCCCGATGGCCTAGGAGGAGCCTTAGGTGTTATTGTTATTGAAGTAAATAATAAGGGACAAATCACAAAACGCACAGAGAACTGGGATAATGGCTTGAAGATTGATAAAACATTCTCCTATAACTCTATAGGTCATCTTACAGAGACAATCGAAAACTATAATCAGGGAGGGATAACCACAACTACCCGCTACCAATTTGAAGAATACGATGATAAAGAATCGATCTTTGGAGCTATCAATGCTCCTAAGTGGTTCGAGCAGTTGCCAATTACACTGGTAGGAGGACAAGGTATTAATAATGTCTTAAAATACACGCTTTATTTTAATTCTCAGGAACCATCTGTCATTACGACAAGCTATACCTACAATTCGTCAGGCTATCCGACTAGCTTTTTCGAGAATACAAGTGGGAATAATGCAGCCGATGAAGTCAAATGGATAATAGAATATAAAGAGCCTAAGTAAAAAGCAATTTGAATGTATAACATCTTGAAAATAAAAAAATATGAAAAAGATTTGTGGTAATTTAATACTAGTAGTATTCCTATTAGGAGCTACGCTGATGTTTACGGCATGTAATAGCGATGATAAAGAACCGTCAGATGGGAGAAGTCAATACTCGGCTGAGCTTTTGTATGAAGGCGATTTTGATAAATATTTTAACATTGCCATATTTGATGGTGGGGGACTTAATAATTTAAATGTAGAACTGATTGATGACGAAACAGGAAAAACACTTCCAAGTAATGGACTGAATAGTGATACCTACAACTTTAAGTCTTACAATAAGTTCTCTCTTTCCAAAAAAGTTTCTCATTTTGGTTTTAGGGTTTCGGCTATGACTTACGAAGAAGTAGTGGGAGGGATGACCGTTACGGTGAAAGTTTACAAAGACGGTAAACTAATAGATACAATATCTGATACTGCAAGCATAAGTAAGAAAGCAAGTATCAACAAATCGTACGGAGATGCTTTATAAGCTTTTTACTTCCCAGTTATTAACATAAAGAAAATGCAGGCAATTCTCGTTACCTGCATTTTTTCTATGTGTTATTTTAACTATATTTGACCAATATTTAGTAACTATAAAATTACTTTCTATTATGCATACAACTCAAAGGCTAACCTTATTAATAGGTATATTAAGTATGTTTTTTATTAATTTTTGTTTTGCACAGCAAAATAAAATAGACTCATTAGAGCAGATTGTAAACGATCCTACACTACCTGATACTACTAAGATTTTCGCTATGGTTAAATTAGGAGGAGCTTATAGCACATCAGGTATTAATCGAGATTTGGCCTTGTCATATAGGAAGAAAGCAGCTATACTAGCAAGAGAGCAAAGAGATAGCAAGTTTGGTGCAATCGCATACGCTAAACTATCCCATCAATACACTGTGTTAGACAGCATCACCAGAGCCTATGAAACATTAGACTCATGTTTATACTTTCTTGATAAAACAACGGATCAAGATATAAGAACCGAAGTACTACTAAGTTTACCTTTAACAAAATATGTTCTTAGTGATAATAATGGCGTTCTTGATATGCTACTCGAAGCCTACGAGCTTAATAAAGATGACCAAACAGGAACGAAACTGACTCGAGTCTATCATGCATTATCTATATACTACTTCTCTTTTGATTTAATAAAGGCAAAAGAGTATGCTTACCTTTGCTTAAAAGAGGCACAGATTAGTGGAGTATTGGATCAACTTAGTACTGCATGGACTATATTGGGAGCGATACTGCTTGAAAGTTCTGAAAGGTCAGATGAAATTTTGAGAGATTCTGCGATGTATGCTTGTAAACAAGTAATTCATCTCTATGAGAAAGCTCCTGATGAGGTGCAGTATTCAAACTATATGGTTGCATTATCTAATTTAGGAACTATATTCTATGGGATGCGAAAAAGTGATACGGATGCATTTATTTATCCCGATTCTATATTATACTACTCGAATAAGGTAAGAGATATTGCAATAGAAAAAGGTGATGCTGATTTTATGGATATTGCAACTATGATTGCAGATGTGCTATATTCTCAAAATAAAGTGGCTGAAGCGGAGCATGCTTTTCTGGAAGCATTAAATATCCTAGAAAATAAAAATGGATTCTATCGACACAAAGAGTTTATTAATGGCTATGCCTACTCATTTTATAAAGACCGTAACAACTATAAGAAAGCACTCGTTCACAAAGAGAAGCAGATGGAATATCTCAAAGAGATACACAAGAAAGCCTATATAAAAGAAGGTTTAATCACTGAGGCCAAGTATCAGGTGCAAAAGAAAGATAATGAACTTAAGCTCTCTCAACAAAAAACGAAACAACAAAAGCAACTTCTTGTTGGCAGTTTCATTGGAGCTATATTGTTATTGTTGTTCCTCCTAACGTTTTATCGGAATCGCCTAAGAAACACAAAACAAAAAGCAATCCTTGTGGAGAAAGAGAATGAGGAAATTCGCCTGAATGCACTTGTCAAAGAAAAAGAATTACAAAAATCTGAATTAGATAAAAAGAATCTGGAGTTAGAAAAGGAATTGGAGAAAGAAAAGGCAGAACGAAGAGCTTTAGAAATAAAACGTCTCCAAACAGAGTTAGTTGCTGGGATTTCGCAGCTCGATCAAAAAAATGAGATGATAGAAAAAATAAAAGAGAAAACAGACGACAGAAATATAAAAGCCCTTTTGCTCTCAGACAAGGTCGCTGGAAAAAGTTATGAGGGATTCTATGAATTATTTGAGAAAATTCATCCTCTTTTTTATGAAAAGTTGCAAGAAAAGGCAGAACAGAGGCTTACTACTTTAGACCTAAGATACTGTACTTATATACTTATGAGTTTTTCATCCAAAGAAATTGCTAATATTATGCATGTTGACCCCAATACGGTACGAACTACGAAGTATCGCTTGAAGTTAAAGCTCAACCTCTCCAAAGAAGAAGATATATCTACCTATTTGGAGGACCTTAAAAAATCGCTCGAAATATAATTTTAGCCGTATTAATAGAACCCATATTGGTAATACTATGATTGATGGGAATATAGCAACGCTCAACGACGACCTTTTTTGTAAGTATTTTCTCTACTCTTTATATCTAACAAACACAGACTGCCATAGACACCTATTCGTCTATTGTTACCAATCCGTCCTCGCGCGGAGGAGAAACGATGGCAAAGTGATCTCACAGAATGAAAAAAGTCTTCATATCCAGCATTATCAACCGGTTCTAGGATTTGATTCCCTATTAAGTTTTCGTAATCAGCCTATTGGATAGGCTTGATTCTATTCTGTATTAATACATTACATTGAATTTTCAGTGGCTTTTTTCTTTAAAGCTCTATGAAGTGTCCACAGGCATAAGTTTTAAAGGTGAATATTGATTATCAGACCGAAATCTTACTTTATGTTG